>NZ_LZTE01000044.1:0-57875 GCF_001665925.1 Gordonia sp. 852002-50816_SCH5313054-c | reverse complement strand
CCACTGCACCCGCGCCCAGCGGGCCAACAACCAGCAATTCCACTGCTGAGCAGTGCCCGGCTAACTTCGAAGAGCCCTGAAACCCTCTACGGAAGCGCGTGAATTCTTGCACAGAATGCACCGCGCACACGTCGCAAAGCGTGTATTAGACGCGCATGGGTGCCCATGCCTCCTACCCGATCTCGGGCTGTGAACAACTGCCCTCACGGATCGGGCCAGTCGTCGATACTTCGGGTGTTCCGAAAGCGTGAAGAGCCCAAGCGAGCTCACTGCCAAACCTTCGATCGAGCGGCAAAGTTGCGCGAGCCCTTGATCGCAGAGGTTGAGGATGATCCTGGCACTTCCGACGAGGCCTGGAGCTTAGTGACTACGCAAACCGGCGGGCCACCCGAGAGATCACCCGTAGTACGCGAACTCGCAGGTCGGGTTGGTTTCGGTCTTGTACGAGACCAGGCTGCTGCCCATCATGATCGCGCAACCAACCTCGGTACCGCCGATCACGCTTACGCTCGACGAGACCTCGTTGTACACCGGGTAGTCCTTGCTCCACGGCAGCGTTACGGCGGTCTCGGTGGTCTCCGGCCCGCCGTTGATGCGGTAGCGGATGGTGACAGGAGTCGAACCGCCGACCACTTTCATCGTCGCAGTGCCGACCGACGGTCCGGTCGGTTGAGCCGCAGCGGATTCCGCGGTGTTCGTTGCGATATCGGTGGTACCCGAATTCGATTGCGCCACCGGCTCACCCGCCAATGAACAACCGGCCAGCGACAGCACGAGCGCTGCACCACAACAGATTCCGACCACTACCCTCTTCGACATGCGAGGAGTGTAATGCGCTGAGAGCCCGATGCCACGGGAGTCATCCACAGGCCAGACGACGCAATGTACAACGCACGATGCGGCCAAACCCAGCACGTGGTCCGACCGCATCGTGCACTCTCCGGAGAATCTCCGGCGAGCAGGATCAAGCAGCGAACACCGCGAGGCGTCGGGGCTGCTCCACCGACGAGTAATGCGACGCGTCGCCCTGGATGATCTCGCTCTGCTGCCCGTTGACGTCGACGGGCACGTCGCCGGCCAGGGTGATCCGATGCAGCTGACGCTTCTGGTTGCCGAAGTCGGCGATGCCGTAATGCTGGGTGGCCCGGTTGTCCCAGATCACCAGGTCGCCGTAGCTCCAATTCCAGCGGAAGGTGTTCTCCAGCTTGGTGATCCGAGCCTGCAGCAGTTGGTACAGATTGGCGAACTCCGACGCCTTCAGGCCGCGGAACTCCTTGGCGAAGTGGCCGAGGAGCAGGCTCCGCTCACCGGTCTCCGGGTGCACGCGGACAACGGGATGCAGCGTCTCGTACTCGGAGCTGGTGAACTCGGCGTAGTGCTCCTCCTTCTGCACAACGTCGACGCCGCCGGACGGCTCCTTCTGTCCCACATAGTCGTACAGGTTGGAGTGCGTGGCCCACAGTTCCTCGACGAGCGAGCGCAGCGGCTTGGGCAACTGCTCGTAGGCGGCAACGGTCGACGCCCAGGTGGTCGCACCACCGTAGGCGGGCAACACGATTGGCCGCAGCAGCGACGCCTTCGGGATGCGATCGACGAAGGTCACGTCCGTGTGCCAACTGTTCGCGGCGCCTTCGATGGTGAGCAACTGATCGCCGCGCGACGTCACCGTCGGATGCAGTGCCGTCGGCTCACCGAGCAGCGACGCGAACGCGTACTGGGTCTCGTCGTCGAGGTGGTCCTGCCCGGTGAAGGCGATGACCTTGTTGACGGCGAGCGCGGTGCGGATCGCCTCGACCTGCTCGGTGGACAGGTCTCCGCCGAGACGGACGCCCTCGACCTTGGCTCCGATGTTCTCACCGAGCTTGGTCACGGTGATCGACGCGTCGTCGTAAAGGGCCTGCGCAGCGGACTCGCTGTCGGTGCGTCGTTCGATGTCGGTCAGTGTCACTGGTGTACTCCTTGGCTGATTTCGTCGTTACTTCGATTTCTCCACTGATCGGCGCGCGGCGACAGGTTCTCGCCCACACCGATTACAACCTTGCGCCGCCGCGATATTCAGTCGGCGTGATACTCAGTCGGCGTGATATTCGGCGCTCTCGTCGATCTCGCGGCGGATAGCGGCCGGAACCCGCACGGCGCCCGGCCGGTAGGTCACCGCGCGTAGTGCGCTGCCGAAGCGGAACACGCCGCGTCGCTCCCGCAGGTCCAGATCGACGGGACCGCGCGCGTCGAGCCCGACGGAGATTCCCGTCCACGGAGCCATGCCGACGAGCTGGAACTGGTTGTCCAACTTGGCGATTACCTCGACCTGCCCGCCACTCGACGCCTCGAGTACGAAGTCCCATCGCACCTGGGGCGTCGCGACGGCACGGAGTACCAGTGTGTCGACACCGACGGGTAGCTCACCGGACACGCGCGCAATACGGCCGTAGCTGTTGAACACGAAATGTGCTGTGCCGTCTTCGATGTAGAGCAGATAGCCGCCCTGGGGATCGCCGTGGGCGACCAGCACACCTTCGTCGGCGCGTGTCCAGTCGCGCAGTTCGATCTCGATGTCGAAGTCTCGGTATGCGATGAGCTTGCTCGACCGGTACCGCTCAAGTGTCGGTGTGCCGGCGAGGATGCGCACCGGGTCGCTGTAGCGTTCTTCGTCGGGTCGTCGACGTCCCTGATCGGCCGGCGAATCGTACAGCGGGAACACAGTATTGCGCCACGCGGCTTCGTCCCACGCGCGCGCCAGCTCGGCAACGACGTCCGGATGTTCCGCGGCGACGTCGTGCGTCTCCGCGGGATCGGTTGTCACGTCGTAGAGTTCCCACTCCGGGTCGTCGACGCGATCGGGATCCCGGTGCAGCGACAGCAGCTTCCACCCTTCCCGATAGAACCCGCGGTGTCCGCCGAACTCGGCGTACTGCTCGGTGTGATCCGAGTTCGACGCTCCATCGCGCAGAAACCCTGCGGCACTGACACCGTCGCGCGATTGCGCGGGTTTTCCGTGCCGCTCGGTCGGTGCCTCGACGCCTGCCAACTCGAGCAGCGTCGGCACCAGATCCGTCACGTAGGCATACTGTCGGCGAACACCGCTGTCGTCCGCGTCACGCGGCAGGCCATCCGGCCACGACAGCACGAACGGCACCCGTACAC
Source organism: Gordonia sp. 852002-50816_SCH5313054-c (assembly GCF_001665925.1). Classification (NCBI taxonomy): domain Bacteria; kingdom Bacillati; phylum Actinomycetota; class Actinomycetes; order Mycobacteriales; family Gordoniaceae; genus Gordonia; species Gordonia sp. 852002-50816_SCH5313054-c. Next base: position 54,731 of record NZ_LZTE01000044.1, on the reverse strand, counting down.
CTCCGGCAAAGGTCTGCCCCTTGTAGAAGCGGAAGGGCGTGTTCGACGCCTGGCCCCACCCGCGCGGATAGTGCACCCCGAGAGCCGCACTACCGATCAGGTCCTCGTCGTGGGGAACGTCGCGCTCCCAGTCCGACGGCACCGGGCCGTGCACGAATTGGCTGAAGTACGAACGGGTTCCGACCGGACCGCCTTCGGCGGTACCGCCGTTGTCTGACGTGAACACGATGATCGTGTTGTCGAGTTCACCGAGCTCGGTCAGGGTGTCGACGATGCGCCCGACGCTCTGATCGACCGAATCGACCATGGCCGCATACACTTCCTGGTACTTCGCGAAGCGCTCCTGCTCCTCAACATCGAGTTCGTCCCACGGTGGCGCGTCGTATCCGGGCTCGGTGTTGCGCTCGGCGATCGGGGTGCCCTCGTCGAAGAGACCTTCCGCGACCTGTCGTTCGAATCGTCTCTGGCGCACAGCATCCCACCCGTCCGCGTACTTTCCGCGGTACTTCTCGAGGTCGGACTCCTTGACCTGATGCGGACCATGCATCGCGATGTGCGCGAAGTAGAGGAAGAAGGGTTTGTCGGCATCGTGTGCCCGCAGCGACTTGATCTGCGCGACAGCACGATCGGTGAGGTCGTCGGTGACGTAGTAGTCATCGGGGTACTCGTCGACGTCGACGACTGAATTGTCGGCGATGAGCTGGTTGGGATAGAAGAACGAATTCAGCCCTTCGAGTGAGCCGTAGTAGGAGTCGAACCCGCGCTGCAGCGGCCACGAGTCGCGTGTACGACCGGGACTCATGTTGGCGTCGCGAGCGAGGTGCCACTTACCGACCGCGTACGTCGCATAGCCGTTGGCGCGCAATATCTCCGGAAGCGAGAGCACATCGTCGGCGAGTTCGAGACGTAGACCGGGGAAGCCCGGATCGGAGTTCGCCACACTGCCGTAGCCGGCACGATGCGGGTTGAGTCCCGTCAGCAGAGCGGCCCGAGCGGGCGAACAGACCGGCGTCGTGTGGTAGTTCGACAGTCGGAATCCACGCTCTGCGAGTGCTGCGATGTTGGGGGTATCGATCTCCGCACCGAACGGCGAGATGTCGGAGTAGCCCATGTCGTCGATGAGCACGACGACGATGTTCGGAGCACCCGCCGGCGCACTCGGTTCGGGCTTCCACCAGGGTGTCGACTGCGACGACGTGCGTCCAACCCGACCCTCGAAGCCTTCGTAACCTCTTGCGTAGTCGGGTATTTCGCTGTTGTCGTCTGCCATCGTCACTCCTCGAAGATCGTGCGACCGCCGCTGTCCGCGGTTACGCATCACACACCATTCGCACGGTGGGTCGGTCTGTCAACCCTTTCTCCGACGCTGCCGAGAAAAGCGCCGTGAGCTTGAAGTCGCCCCCCGTATGCCCTCACAGTTGCTCGTATTCGACGACGTACACCGACCCGCGGCCGTGCGTCGGGTGGTCGATGTCCGGATCGGCTTCTGCCGCATGACCGACCACGCCCAACCCCCAGCCCCCAGCCCATCGGACGGAAGAGAATCCGAAGACCATGCCCACTCGCACACGAGCCGCGCTGCTCGCGCTCGTCGCACTGCTGACGATGGCCACGGCAACCGCGTGCACCTCCGCTGTCTTACAGCAGCAGAACTCGACAGCGACCGCCCTGCCGCCGGGTCACAAGCCGCCACAGGGCGGCACGCTGCGCGTCGGGGTGCTCAACGACCTGAGCCCGAAGACCTTCTTGCAGATCGGCACGGGCAGTATGAACGGCCACGTGGTGTCGAACGTCTTCGACACCCTGATCCGCTACTCGCGCGATGATCTGACCGTCCGGCCGTCGCTGGCCACACGCTGGCAACTCGCCCCGGACGGCCGCTCCCTCGCGCTCGATCTGCGCGACGACGTGCGCTACCACGACGGTCGGGCCTTCACCTCCGCCGACGTCGAGAGCTCGCTGAAGGCGTACACCGCCGGGCCGTGGACACCGCAGTTCAAGCGGACCGCCGCCGCGATCACCGGATATGACACCAGCAATCCACACCGCGTGGTGCTGACCTTCGACCATCCGCTCAGCAACGTCTTCGACCTGCTCGACTCTGCACCGATCATCGACGGCAACACCCTCGACGGGCTGCGTGCGGGCAAGGTGTTCAACGGAACGGGACCGTTCCGCTTCTCGTCATGGCAGCCGAACTCGGATGTTCGCCTGGTGCGCAACGACTCCTACTGGGGTCCCCGAGCCAATCTCGACGCCATCGACCTCAACATCATCACCGACCAGCAGGCGCTCTACACCCGGCTACGCACGGGCCAGATCGACCTCGCCTACGGACTCAACAATCACGACCAGGAATTGGCAACGCGCAGATACGGATTCAACAGCATCACCTACACCGGCGCCGAACAGCAGGAGTACGTGGGAATCAACGTGGCCAACCCGGCCCTCGCCGACGTCCGCCTGCGCAAGGCGATCGCCTTCGCCATCGACCGCGAACGCATCATCAACGACGTCTTCCGCAAGAGCGGCTACGTGGTCAACCTGCCCTGGCCAAAGTGGTCTCCCGCATACGACGCGTCGAAGAACACGACGTACACACGCGATGTGAACCGTGCCCGCCAGCTCGTCGCCGAGCACGGGCAGGTTGCACCGATCACTCTCGACTACTCCACCCAGGGAGTTGACCGGGTGGTGGCGCAGATCGTGCAGTCGAACCTCAAGGATGTCGGTATCCCGGTCGAGCTGCGTCCCAACGACAACACCGTGCAGTCGTCAAAGCTCATCGGCGGCAAGTTCGACGGAATCTGGTTGCTGCAGCATGCCTTTGCACAGTTCACGCCGTCGACGCTCGCCGTCTCCGCGTACCCGTTCAACGCGGCGAAGAACTCCTCCAACTACGTCAGCCCCGACTACGCGAAGGCAGCCAACGCGGCCTGGAATGCTCCCGATCCGACGTCGCCCGCGGCGCTGGCCGCGTATCGGCAGCTCGACGACATCTGGTTGAACGATCTGTTCCTCGTCGAGATCGGTGTGGTGTTCCAACAGTCCGCGGCGTCGCCCGCCGTCGGAAACGTCGATTGGGACAGGCGTGCCCAACTGCACCTCGGCGAGACCTACCTCAACACGCAAGGACGGAACTCCTGATGACCGGATACCTATTGCGCCGCATACCGACGGCGATCCTGGTGCTGTTCGTGGCCTCCGTGCTGATCTTCGCGATCGTCCGATTGATCCCGGGTGGACCGGAATCAGCGCTCGCGGGTCCCGACGCCACCCCCGAGCAGTTGGCGGCGATCCGGCACGACCTCGGCCTTGATCGCGGCTTCATCGCCCAATACGCCACCTGGATCGCAGGCATCTTCACGTTGGATCTCGGCAAGAGCTACCAGGTCGGTGGCGAGATCAGTTCGCTCGTCTCGTTCGGACTGGTCCACACCATTCTGCTCACCGTCACCGCGCTGATCCTCGCCGTCATCCTGGCACTGGCGTTGAGCTTGTCGGCAACGATCTACGACAACCGCTTCGTGAATTCCCTTGTCACCGGCGTGAATGCGGTAGCAATCGCGGTTCCGACCTTCGTTGTCAGCACACTGTTGATCCTGATCTTCGGAGTCAAATTCCGACTTCTCCCCGCAGGCGGCACACCGCCGGACGGACTCTTCAGCCAACCAGGCATCACCGCGCAGTACCTCCTGCTACCCGCTGTCGCCCTGGCGCTCCCGGCAGGTGCCACACTCGCCCGCTTCCTGACCGAGGCGCTGCGCACCGAACTCCGGCAACCCTATGCGACGACAGCCCGAGCACTCGGAGTATCGAAGCGAGACATCGTCATTCACAGCGCGCTGCGCAATGCGCTACCACCGAGCCTGACCGCACTCGGGCTGGTGACCGGAGGCCTTCTCGGCGGGGCGATCCTGGTCGAGGCCATCTTCGGTTGGCCCGGGCTCGGACTCCTGACCGAGCAGGGCATCTTCGCCCGCGACTATCCGCTCGTGCAGGTACTCGTGCTGCTGTCGGTCGCGGTGTTCGTCGTGCTCCAACTGCTCGCCGACGTGCTGCATGCGTGGCTCGATCCCCGAATCCGATTGGCAGGTAACTGATGTCGACCTCACTGACCACCTCGTCCGGCTCGACGTCCGCGACCGGGGCCTCCGCCGTAGACATCGAGCCGGGTCTGATCCCGGAGTCGCCCACCGACAAGGAGCGGCGTCGAATCCGGACGCCGTTGTGGCGCAGTCTCCTCACCGGGAGCGGCCTAGTCGGAAGCGTTCTGGTGCTCGGTATCGTGGCGCTCGCCCTGCTCGCACCGCTACTGACGTCGTATGGACCGGACCAGCAGATCGACGGCGCATACCTGTTGCCGCCCGGCGCCGACCACTGGTTCGGCACCGACGACCTCAATCGCGACGTCGCGACACGGGTGCTCTACGGCATCCGGGTGGATCTGCTGATCATCTTCATCGCGGTACCGATCGGCGCCCTTCTCGGTACCGCGATCGGTGTCCTCACGGTCTCTCACCCGATTTCGGATGTCATCGCGCAGCGTACCTTTGACGTCATCCTCGCCTTTCCCGCGCTTGTCCTCGGTATCGCCCTGACCGCCGTATTGTCGCCCGGCGCAACCACAATCGGAATCGTCATCGTGCTCGCGGAGATTCCCATCTTCGGTCGACTCGCCCGCACATCGGTGCTACGCGTCAGAGAACTGCCCTACGTCGAGGCGGCACGTGTGAGCGGCGCGCGCAACAGCTACGTTCTCCGCCGCCACGTACTGCCCAATTCGATCGAGTCACTCGGGGTCCAGTTCGCGCTGTCGCTATCGCTCGCCGTCTTCGTCGAAGGGGCGCTGAGCTTCCTCGGCATCGGTGTGACTCCCCCGACGCCGTCCCTCGGCGGCATTCTGTCGTCGGGAAACAGCTACCTCGAGACCAATCCGTGGTTCTCGGTGGCGCCGCTCATCGTGATCACAGCACTCGTCCTCGGTTTCTACCTGATTTCCCAGTCCATTTCGCGCAGCAGGAGGCAGTGAGATGACCAACGCTGCAGACAACGACCACACAGCAGTTGATCCCGCACCCGCACTGGAGGTCGACTCCCTTCGAGTCACCTTCGACTACCCGCGTCCGGCCGTCTCCGACATCAGCTTGCGTGTCAATCGACGCGAGATCGTCGCCCTGGTAGGCGAATCCGGCTCCGGCAAGACGATGACCGCCCGCGCGGCGATAGGTCTGCTCCCCGAGCACGCGGTCGCGACCGGCTCGGTCAAGGTCGACGGCGTCGAGGTGTTGAACGCCTCCGAACGCGACCTCAACGCGATCCGCGGCACCGGTGTGGCCATGATCTTCCAAGAGCCGCAGACCGCACTCAACCCCGCCCAGACCGTGGGATGGCAACTGCGCCAGGCGCTACGGACACATCAATCGATCTCACGACGCGATGCTCGACGCCGCGCCGTCGAACTGCTGTCGCTCGTCGAGATCCCCGACCCGGAGCAGCGCGTCGACTACTACCCCCACCAACTCTCCGGCGGCCAGAAGCAGCGCGTGGTGATCGCCCTCGCACTCGCGAACGACCCGGCACTGCTCCTCGCCGACGAGCCGACGACGGCGCTCGACGTCTCGGTACAGCGTGAAATCCTCGACCTGCTGCTGCGTCTGCGCGGCCGGATCGACGCCGGAATCCTGCTCATCACACACAATCTCGGTGTCGTCGCCGATATCGCCGACCGCGTCGTCGTCGTCCAACTCGGCGAGGTCGTCGAACGCGGAACGGTCTTCGACATCTTCGCTCGGCCGACACAGCCGTACACACGTCAACTTCTCGCCGCGGTTCCCAAGCTGCCGACCGTCGACTCCACGGACGACGAGAGTGCCGGGGCGGCATCAGATTCCGACACCGCTGAGGGCGACGGACCCGTTCCCATCGTCGCGGTCGAGCATGTCACCGCGGTGCATCGTGGCGGTTTCGGACGCAAGCCCGTCGTCGCACTCGACGACGTCTCGCTGCACGTCGATCCCGGCGAGGTCGTCGGGGTGGTTGGCGAATCAGGCTCGGGTAAGACGACTCTCGGCCGGTCTATCGGCGGGCTCACCCATCTCAGTGGTGGCAAGATCCTGGTCGACGGACACGACCTCGACGCCGTCGACCGCGCACAGTTGCGCTCGCTGCGCCACACCATCGCGTTCGTGCCGCAGGACCCGACCGCGTCGCTCGACCCGCGCTTTACCGTCGCCGAGTCGATTCGCGAACCGCTCGACATCCAGCACATCGGAACGCGCGCAGAGCAATCGACCCGCGTCGAGGAGTTGCTCGACGCGGTGCATCTGCCTCGCTCGTTCGCCGACCGACTTCCGCACGAACTCTCCGGCGGTCAGCGTCAGCGTGTCGCGCTGGCGCGGGCGCTGTCGGTGCGGCCCAAGCTGCTCATCGCCGACGAGCCGACCAGCGCGCTCGACGTGTCGGTGCAGGCACGCGTGCTCGAACTGTTCGCAGAACTACAGCACGAGCTGGGCTTCGCGGCGCTGTTCATCAGCCACGACCTCGCCGTCGTCGAGCAGGTGTCCGACCGCGTGTACGTGCTGCGCAACGGGCGGGTCGTCGAACACGGGTCTGCGCGAGACGTGCTGACCCGGCCGCGCGACGAGTACACGCGCGCACTGCTCGACGCCGTGCCGTACCCCGACCCGCAGCGGCGTCGAGAGTCGAGCGCCGCGTTGGCGTGAGGTCCGAGACCCTAGGAATTCTTCGGCTCAGCCTCAGGCGTGTCGGCCGCGCTCTCGTCTCCGGCGCTCTCGTCGCCCGCGGAATCGTCGTCGGCCAGCGGGTCGTAGCCGGGAACGCCTTCGAGCACGGTCAGCTCGTTGTCGATGGCGGCACCGACGGCCTTCGCGTCGTCTTTGATCTTCTTGATGAAGTCCGACATCTCGCTCCCTCGTCAGTGGTCGGGAATCCTACGAACCGCACGACCCCACTGCAGGCCGCGCAGTGACCACCCTACAAGGCCACAGATCATGCTTGTGACCAGACGAGGCGTTGCCTAACGTCATCGCCATGCCCGCACGCCGACTTCCCGACATCACAGCGCTGGAGGTCGTCGTCGCGGTCGGCAGACTCGGCAGCATGGGCGCCGCCGCCCGCGACCTCGGACTCAGCCAGCAGGCCGTCAGCTCGCGCGTGCGCGGCGTCGAGCACGAACTCGGCATCGAGATCTTCGTACGCTCCCCCGCCGGCGTCGAACCGACCGAGAACGGTCGCCTGGTCCTCGAGTGGGCCAACGCGCTCGTCGAGCGGGCAGCCGAGTTCGTCGCGGGCGTCGACACGCTGATCGGCAACAGGCATGCGACGCTCGTCGTCGCAGCGTCGATGACAGTCGCCGAGTACCTGGTACCGGGCTGGCTCACCACGCTCACCTCACGCACCGGAGCACGAATCTCGGTGCGCCCCATGAATTCCGCCGAGGTCATCGACACGGTGCGGTCCGGTGATGCCGACCTCGGGTTCGTCGAAAGTCCCGGCGAGACAGCCGACCTCGACGCCGCGCTCGTTGCCACCGACGAGTTGTACGTGGTCGCCGCTCCAGGCCATCGCTGGTCACGCACGGGCACGGTGTCGGCCGACGAACTGGCGTCGACGCCGCTGATCCAGCGAGAACCCGGCTCCGGAACACGGATCACCTACGAGAAGGCGCTCTCGGAACTCGGACTCGTCGCCGCCGACCCACTCATCGAACTGCGGTCGGTCACCGCGATCCGGTCGTCGGTGTTGACGTCGAACGGGGTGACGGTGTTGTCGCGGCTGTCGATCGCCGACGACATCGCGGCCGGACGCCTCGTGCGCATCAATGTCGACGGGTTGTCGATGGTGCGTCCACTCCGTGCCGTGTGGACCTCGCACATCACGGTGCGCGGACCTGCGCGAGAGCTTCTCGACGTCGCGCTGGCGTCCACCACCTGATTGTGTGATCGCACAGCGTGACGCCGCACATTGGGTGAATAGCACGGTGATTGTGATCCAGAACGCGTGGATTCTGACAACAGTTCAGAAATACAGCCCGTGTTCAGGAGGTACATCATGGCACTCGAGGCCACCGGCACCGTTGCCGAAGGAAGCACCGCAAGGTGGCGTGATCGCAAGCGCTATCTGTGGCTGATCGGTCTGATCGTCCCGTCGTTCGCATTCATCGCCATCGGTGGGTACGAACTCACCGGGTGGGGTGTCTTCCTGTGGGTCGGTCCGATCATCGTGCTCGGCGTGGTCCCGCTGATCGACTTCGTCGCCGGTTTCGACCCGACCAACCCGCCCGACGACGTGATCGAGGAACTCGAGAACGACAAGTACTACCGCTACATCACCTTCGCCTTTCTGCCGATCCAGTACGCGGGCTTCATCCTCTCGATGTATCTCATCGCCACCGCGGACTGGCCGATCATCAACCGCATCGGGCTCGCCGTGACACTCGGTTTCATCGGCGGCATCGGGATCAACACCGCGCATGAGCTCGGGCACAAGAAGGAGAGCCACGAGCGCTGGCTGTCGAAGATCGCACTGGCACAGAGCTTTTACGGCCACTTCTACATCGAGCACAACCGCGGACATCACGTGCGGGTCGCCACCCCGGAAGACCCTGCGTCGTCGCGACTCGGTGAAAGCTTCTACCGGTTCTGGTTCCGCACCGTGTCGGGCTCGCTTCGCAGCGCATGGCAGGTCGAGGCAAAGCGCTATCGCCGCAAGGACACTCACCCGTTCCATATCGGCAACGACGTACTCAACGCCTGGCTGATGACCATCGTGCTGTGGGCTGCGCTGACCATCTGGCTCGGCGTCGGAATTCTGCCCTACCTCGTGCTGCAGGCGGTCGTCGGCTTCTCGCTACTCGAGATCGTCAACTACCTCGAGCACTACGGCATGCTGCGGCAGCAGACCAAAGCCGGACGCTACGAGCGCGTGCTTCCCATGCATTCGTGGAACTCCAACAACATCGCGACCAACGTACTGCTGTACCACCTGCAGCGACACAGCGATCACCACGCGAACCCCACTCGCCGCTACCAGACACTGCGCGACTATCGCGAATCACCCGCACTGCCAACCGGTTACGCCGGAATGATCGTCCTCGCGCTTTTCCCGCCGCTGTGGCGCCGGGTCATGGACCACCGCGTCGTCGAACACTTCGACGGCGACGTCCGACTCGCCAACGTCGCTCCCGGAAAGCTCGACCGTCTCACCCGCAGGTTCCCCATCCCCAGCGAGACGACGCTCGACGAGTCGCTTCTCGACGACGCGACGCCCGGCGCGATCAACGACGACATCGCCGCGGCCCGCTGCCCCGGTTGCGGTTACACCTACGAGGTCGCGGTGGGCAACGAACTCGAGGGATTCGCCGCGGGTACCGCGTGGAAGGAGATCCCCGACGATTGGACCTGCCCGGACTGCGGTGTGCGCGAGAAAGTCGACTTCATCCCCCTGAAGGAGACCAGCGCGTAGTCACCCGCGACCCGCCTCAGCCGAGGAAGGCGTCGAAGTAGTCCAGCGCCAACACCAGATCGCCTGCTCGCTCCCGAATGGGATGTCCGAGCAGACGTTCTGCTTGCTGCACTCGGTAGCGCACCGTGTTCTTGTGTATACCAAGCGATGTCGCGACCTGGTCTGCACTGTCGGCGGTGGTCAGCACATAGCGAACGGTGCCGCGCAGTTCGTCGAGTTCCGGTGCGGCGAGTCCACGCAGCACCGCACGCGCGAAACGCCCTGCGGCGTCGGGATCTCCGGTCAGGAGAGTCAGCGCGGCGACGTCCTCGTACACGGTCAGCGCGATATCTCGACGCGGCGACAGCGCGACACGTTGCGCCGCACGAGCATCGCGATGCGAACGGACGAATCCCTCGATACCCTCGGCCGCCTCTCCGATCGCGAACCGGATCTGCGCGGGATCGGCGCCGCGCGAATCCCACTGGGCCGCAGTGCTTGGTGCCACATTCAGCGCAAGCCATCCCCACAGTTCGCGGCCTCCCGGCCGGACGACGGCCAGCCGTGCTCCGGGAATCGACGACGCGAGGCGGACGAGTGACGGTTCGAGCCGCTCGATGGAGTCGGCGTCCATCGCGTGCGCGATGACCGCGACCTGTGTGACGCCGGCGATCGGATGGCCGCCCAGCTCCGCCGAGAGTTCCGTCGAGCCAACGCTTTTCCCGTCAAGGACATCGGCGACCAACTCGTAGCGTCGCGCATCGCCGCGTCGTCGAATCCGCTCCACTTCGTCCTGATACAACGCGACGGAGAGTTCGACCGAGGTGGCGAACCAGCGGTTGGCCTTGGTCCAGAACCACACGAGGAGCGACTCGTGATCGAGATCTTGTGGCGCATGCCCGACTACGTCGACGGCGAAATCCCACGACGCCTCCTGCGCGCTCTGATAGACCTTCAACAGCACCGGCAGTCCGAGATGGTGCCGCGCGATCTGGATCGACAGGTCTCCCGCTGCCGGTACGAGTTCGGTTGCCCCGTCCGCGTCGACGGTCACGCCGCCGAGGAACGCGAGCCAGTGCTCCTCGACCGCGGCAACGAGCACCGGTCGAATGTCGGCGGGCAGATCGACACCGGCGATGATCGCATCGACGGTGGTCGACACCCAGCCCTCGAGCGCAGTCGGGCTCTGCTGGTCGGCGACGAACATCTCCAGCCACTCGGCGATCTCGGTCATCACCCCAAACTGCCAGAGACTGTGTGATTGCACAGTCAAATGCGCCCGATTGGGTCCGAGGACCAGTGATTGTGACGCACCTCCCGGTCAAGATGACAACAGATGGTCGTTCACCAGCCCGCTATCGAAGGAGAGAATGATGAGTCACATCCAGGTCGACCGCCCCACCTGCGAGGGCATCGGCATGTGCGAAACACAGGCCAACGAGTACTTCCAGATCGGCGACGACGGCATCGTCGAGGTAGCGACCTCCGACGTCCCCGACAGCGACAAGACCTACGTGCGCGCAGCCGTCGACTCCTGCCCGGTATCCGCCCTGCGGATGCTCGACTGAGGTGCGCCGTGTCCGCACCACTCATGTCATCTGACACTCTTCCGCTCGTCATCGTCGGTGCGTCCTTGTCGGGGGTACGCGCCGCCGAGGGCGCCCGCGCCGAAGGGTGGAGCGGCGCCATCGTCATGATCGGCGACGAGCCGCATCTCCCCTACGACCGCCCGCCGCTGTCCAAAGCATTGCTCGACGCCGACAAGCAACCCGAACTGCCCACCCTGCGACGGGCAGAGAGTTGGGAAGCACTCGACATCGACCTGCGAATGTCCACCACGGCAACGGGAATCGACGTCACGCGCCGGAGACTGCTCACCGACGCGGGCCCGATCGCCTACCACGCGCTCGTACTCGCCACCGGGCATCGTGCCCGCACGATCGGCAGACTCGACGGATTCGACAACGTCCACACGCTCCGTCACTTCGACGACGCGGTCACAATCCGCGAAAAACTCCGCGACACAGCACGTCTGGCCGTATTCGGTACCGGCTTCATCGGTTCGGAGATCGCATCGGCCGCTGCCGCGCGAGGTATCGACGTCACCCTGATCGGAACGTCGTCGTTCCCGCTCGCCCGCAGCGTCGGCCCGCTCGCCGGACGCATGCTCGCAACACTGCATGAGGACGCCGGCGTGACACTTCTGTCCGACTCCGGTCTGGCAGGTATCTCGTCGCGCGACAACACGATCGACTCCATACGCACATCGTGCGGGCGTGACGTCCCGATCGACGCGGTCGTCGTCGGCATCGGGTCGACGCCTGCCACCGACTGGCTCGCGGCGAGCAGCGTCGAACTCGATCCCACGTCGGGTGCGGTGATCTGCGATTCGACGATGGCAACCAGCGCGCCGGCGGTGTGGGCGGCGGGCGATGTCGCATCGGTCGACGGCGCTGCCGGCGGGCACTGGACCTCTGCCACCGCGCAGGGATTCGTCGCAGGCGCGAATGCGGTTGGCGCGCAACAGACATATGCAGGGGTACCGTTCGCCTGGTCGTCGTGGCACGGTCACCGCATTCAGATCGTCGGCGCCACCGAGGTCGACCCGTCGGGAACGGTCACCGAAACCGTCGACGCCGACGGCGTCGTGCTCTACTCCGACGGCGACCGGCTGCTCGGAGCGGTGGCCGTCGACGCCCCCGGACGGATCGCCAAGCTGCGTCGAGCACTGTCGGCGGAGCTCACCGCTGCGCGATCCTGACCTTCCCCACCGCCCACTCGACGCCAGCAGATCAGCAGGATCGCCACCGCCGCAACGGCATACACGATATGGCTCACAAGCAAGACCATGGGAGTCGACGGCACCACCCCGGTAGAGAAGAAGGCGTGCCACGTGTAGGTGAGGAGCATGGCCGACGCCGCGGCCAGCACGTGACGTTGCGACCATCCGTCGGAGCGTGACCACCACCCCAACGACGCCAGTGCCACGGCGATCGCCACCACCACCGTCATATCGGCAATCCATGTGGTGTCGATCGCCGAATCGAGCTGAAAAGCACCCGCGCACAGAAAGATCACCGCAAACACCCACCACGGCGACGGCGCCGATCCACGTCGAGTCCGACCACGGCTGGTCCACACCGGACGACAGAGCGCGACGACGACACACGACGCCGCGATGACGAAACACGCGAGCAGCTGATCCGGAGACGCAAGGAAGTGACCGAACAGCGGATAGGTGGTAACGAAGGTGAACACCGCGCCGAGCACGACGCAGACCCCGGTCACGATCAGCCCACGCCGGCCGAGCCAAGGAATGTTCCCTCGTTGTCCCGCAGCCGCTTCGGCCAACGCGATGGGTGTCGCAATACTCCATCCGACGTGCAGGCAAAGGACGTACACCGTCCACGTGGTCCCGATACCCAATGCCGGGATGTACCCCTTGTCGAGGAGATGCGCACCGGCGTAGTCGGGATTGAACAGCGACATTGTCAACAGTCCCTCCTCGACGACAGCAAAAGCACTGCCCAGCAGGAGAATTGACGGCCAACCCAACCCGCGACGCCGTACGACCTCTCGGATGAGTACTGCGCTTCCGCCGTACCACAACGCCAACGGGATGATCGCGAAGATCATGGTCAGGGGGAAGTCGCCGAGGAAGAACTCGGCGACGAGCGGGGCGAGGAAGAAGAGACCGAGCGCCGGATTCCGTAGCCAACTGGGGACAGCGACGCGCCGTGAGGATGTGTCGGTGAGAGTGGACATACAGCGATCATCTCGCCGGGTGATCGGCAGCACCCATGCCATTCGTCATCGAATGCGGTGACATATGTCAGGGGCGGCGAACGCATCACGCGCTCGCCGCCCCCAGGTGCGTCGTGAAGGAGATCAGGCCTTGATCAGATCCGGGTTCTCCTTGTAGACCTCGTTGATCAGCGACATGTCGAAGATCTGCTCCGGCTTGAGGGTGTAGCCAGCCTTGCCGAGTGCCTCGATGTTCTGTGCGATCAGGGCGTCGGTCATGGTCAGCAGACCGTTCTTCTTCGTGTCCTCGGACACGACGAGCGTGTTCTGGGCCGTCGCTTCCTTGGTCTGCTCATCGAGGTTGAGCTTGAGATCCTTGCCGTACTTCTCGACGGCGAGCTTCGCCGAACCCGCGGGATCGGCGACGGCGTCGTTCCAGCCCTGCACCTCGGCCTTGAGGAACGCCTTGAGTTTGTCGCGCTCGTTGTCGATGGTCTCCTGCTTCACCACGAGTGTCTCGGCGACCAGCGGGAGTCCGAAGTCGGCGAAGAGGAAGTTGGTGTTGGCAAAACCGCTCTCGGCCAACGTGATCGGCTCGTTGGTCACGTAGGCGACCCAACCGTCGACCTCGCCCTTGGTGAGCGGCGTCGGGTCGTATTGCACCGAGATCTTCTGGACGTCGGACTCTTTCATCCCGTTGGCGGTGAGCAGAGCCTTGAACACATTCTCGTTGGATGCCTGCACGCCGATCTTCTTGCCCGCCATGTCCTGTGGTGTCTTGATCGGCTTCTCGGCCGACGACACGATGCAGAACGGATTCTTCTGGTAGGTGGCCGCGACGGTCATCAGTTTGGCGCCCTGCAGGATCACCGGCGCGGTGAGCTGCGGTGCGGTGGTACCGATCCACACCTTGTTCGACGTCAGGCCGGTCTCCACACCCGTACCGGCGCCGCCGCCGGTGATCAGCTCGGGCGTGCCGAGACCGCCCGCCTTGTAGTAGCCCTTCTCCAAAGCCCAGTATTCCCCGGCGAACTCGATGTTCTTCTGCCATGAGAGCTGCACCTTGGGATTGTCCGACGACGCCCCGCCGGACGAACTGCTGCCACTGCTACAGGCCGCGAGCGCCCCGGACACGCCCAGTGCACCCGCGGCACCGCCCGCAAGGAGCGAGTACCGAAGAAATGCGCGACGATCGAGTCCGCCGCCGCTACGCACGGAATTACTCATTGGGTGTTCTTCCTTTCAGGTGGATCGGGCGAGGATCACCCGACCGGGCTGGCCACGATCAGCAGCCTCAGTTCTGCTGCATACCCATCTGGGCCAGGACAATTGATTCGACGACGCCGACGATCGCGTAGAGGATGATCGACGCAACGGTGATGACGAGTACCGACGCCCACAGCTCGTTGTATGCCGCCGCGGGCAGCGCCTGCTGCAACGTTGCACCGAGTCCCTTGTTGGTGCCGAGCCATTCGGCGACGGTCGCGCCGACGAGCGCACCGGGAACCGAGATCTTGGCGGCACTGAACAACGAGGGCACCGCCGAGGGAATTGCGGAGCGTCGTAACGCAGTCCATCGATTACCGCCGTACACGGCGATCACGTCGTTGATCTGTGTGGGCGCGTTCGCCAGGCCGGTCATGATCATGACGAGCGCGGGAAAGAACACCACGATTCCACCCATCACGGCGACCACCCCGATTCCCCGCCCGACGACAAGGGTGATCAGCGGTGTCATCGCGACCAACGGCACCGAGCGCAGCAGCATCGCTATCGGCATGAATGTCTGTGCGGCAGGGCGTGATACGACGAACAGCGCCGCCACGAGCAGCGCCGCGGTCATTCCCACGACGAAGCCGATCGCGGCGTCGGTCAGGGTGATGGCGAGATTATCGAAGATCTCCGACCTCGCGTCGGCAGCGCCGGGCTCGGTGAACAGGTATTGGAACACCTGCACAGGGGTGCGTCCGATGATGGGTCCGATGTCGGGGAAGGCGAGCAGGAACAGCCACCAGATCACCAGGATCAACACAAAGGAGGTGACGAGTGATCCGAGGAACTTGGTGATCTGCCAGAGCAGCGCTCCGATGTTCGGACCTGTAGCAACGCTTTCTGGCTGTCCGTTCGATGGTGTCGGTGTACCGGCGACCACCACGTCGGTCGTCGAATCGGTTGTGGGAGCGCTCATCCGAACACCTCCTTGCCCGCGGCCCAACGCGTTGCGAACCGGGCGACGATGGCGACGATCGCGTAGCCGACGCCCGCGACGGCACCACAGATCAGCGCGATCGCCCACACCTGCGGGATGTCGCCGCGCTGCTGCGCGACGATCATCGCCGGGCCGGCGCCCTTGTCCGGCATCGCGAGGAACTCTCCGAGGACGGCCCCGAGAACCGCGGCCGGTGCAGCTATCTTGATCGCGGCCAACGTGTTCGGAAGTGCAGCCTCGATCCGCACGCGCCGCAACTGCGACCAACGGCCACCGCCGTACACGCGGATCAGGTCGAGGCTTGCTTTGTTCGGAGACCGCAACCCGCTGAGCGTTCCGATCATGGTCGTGAAGAACACCGAGATGGCCGCGAGGAAGATGATCATCGTCTGCACCTGCGCGAAGGCCACCTGGATGATCGGCGCGACGGCGATGATAGGTGTGCAGTAGGAGATGATCGCGAGTTGAGTCGCCAAGCCCTCGATCGGGGGGATCACGATCACCAGCAAGGCAAGCAGGATCGCGAGCAGATTGCCCCAGAAGAAGCCGCGGAGCGCCAATCCGATTGTGGACGAGAAGTTTTCGGCGTAGTAGCTCCACCCGGTGTCGGCGATAGTCTGCACGACGGCCCAGGGAGTGGGAATCGTCCCGTGAAACCATTCCAACGCTCCGGCCATCGACCAGAGCACCAGCACGGCGACGATGCCGATGAGTCCCGCGGCCCACCGGTCGGCGCCTGCGACCGTGCGCGCCGACGACGTCCGTTCCACCACGGCGCTAGCCACTCGTGGCCTCGGAGATCGCGTCGGCGTCCGCGGTGTCGGGGACATCCCTGTCGGGCTCGGATGCGGCGGGTTGGGACTTCACGGGACCGTCCGATGCCGTGCCGCCGAACAGCAAGCCGGACAAATGGTCATGCAGCGCATGGAATTCCGGCGTGCGCATCATCTCGGGAACGCGCGGCCGGGGAAGGTCGACGGGCACCACTTCCACGACGCGACCGGGGCGCGGACTCATCACAGCGACGACGTCGGAGAGAAAGACCGCCTCGGCGATCCCATGGGTCACCATGAGTGTGGTGGCGGGCTTCTCGGTCCAGATACGGAGCAGTTCGATGTTGAGGCGCTGACGCGTCATGTCGTCGAGTGCGCCGAACGGCTCATCGAGCAGCAACGCGGTAGGACGCACGACGAGCGCCCGCGCGATGGAAACACGTTGTCGCATACCGCCGGACAGCATTGCCGGCTTGGCTTTCTCGAATCCGGTGAGGCCGACGAGTTCGATCAGATCCGACACCAATGCGTCGTCGGAGGGCATGCGTCCGACCTGGAGCGGCAACCTGATGTTGGATTCGACGGTCCGCCACGGCAACAGGGCAGAATCCTGAAAGGCGATGCCCAGCGAGTGATCTCGCTGCAGTTCTGTCGGCGACTGGCCGTTCATCAACGCGGTACCCGACGTCGGTTCCTCGAGTCCCGCGAGGATGCGCAGCACCGTCGACTTGCCGCATCCGGACGGACCGAGCAACGACAGGAACGAACCCTCCGAGGTCTTCAACGACACGTCGGACAGCGCGGTGACCGTGTTGGTCCCACGCACCGATCGGCTGGTGAAGGTCTTGGTCAATCCGGAGATGTCGATGCCGGTCCCCGGCGGCCGCTCTGACGCGCGTGACGTCGCCCCCTGTGCAGATGTCATGAGTTGCCACGCTAGAAGCGTTGTGTTTCACCGTGATTACCCGGCGGTTACTCCGGGCGCCGAGCGCGACAAGTGGCTACCCCGGAGATCAGCTCGGGCGCATGACCTGTCCGATGGTGGCAACCATCGCGTCGACAGCGAACTTCGGCTTCACGTTCTGGTCAAGGACTTCACGACATTCCAGCACGGCTTCGACACAGCGGAGCAATTGCTCCGGAGAGGCATACGCGGCCATCGGAACAGCGATGTCGGCAGCCTTGTCCGGGTGCATCGCAGTGACCTGTGCACCCATCGAGACGACGAGGGCGTCGCGGTAGAGAGCCGCGAGGTCGACGAGCGCACGGTCGAGGGTGTCGCGTCCGACGCGGGTGGCGCGCGACTTCTGGCGCTTCTCAAGCTCTTTGAGTGCGCCCGCGGTTCCGCGGGGCGGTCGGGCGGTCCCCTTGCCCGTGCCACCAGCGCCAAGGGCGGTCTTCATCTCCTCGGTTTCGGCTTCGTCTCGTTCGGCACTGATCGCCTTCGCGGCAGCGTCGGCCGACTTCACCAATTCCTCTGCGGCCGCGTAGGCCGTCGAATCGCGGGTGGCCGCGCGCGCGAGTGCCAATGCTTTGTCGCGTTGCTCGCGAGCCTCGGGGTCGGTGGCGAGGCGTCGGGCACGTCCGATGTGGCCGCCGCAGACCGACGCGGCCCACCGCGCGGCCTCGGCGTCGAGTCCGTCGCGGTCGATGAGGACGCGTTCGATGTCGGCGACGGTCGGCGTTGCCAGCGGGACATGCCTGCATCGCGAACGAAGTGTGACGGAGATGTCCTCCGGGTCGACGGACGGCGCGCACAGCAGAAAGACCGTGCGCGACGGCGGCTCCTCGACGACCTTCAGCAGCGCGTTGGCCGCCTGCTCCGTCAGCCGGTCGGCATCTTCGACGACGACGATCTGCCAGCGACCGGTACCCGGCCGACGCGCGGCGGCCTGCACGATCTCGCGCATCGAGTCGACGGAAAGACTCAGCCCTTGCGGCACGATGTGCCGGACGTCGGCATGCGTCTGGGCCATGACCGTCACGCATGCGCGACACTCACCGCATCCGACGACGTCGGGATGTTGGCACTGCAGCGCGGCCGCAAAGCACGTCGCTGCGACCGATCGACCACTCCCGGGCGGACCGGTGAACAGCCAGGCATGCGTCATCGACGCCCGCGGCACGACGACGGACGACGGAGTGGGGCCGTCGAAGGTCGGGTCGTCGAAGTCTGGCTCGTCGAAGTCTGGGTCGTCGAAGTCGGCAGCGTCCAGGACCGATGCGTCGAGCTCTGCGGCGTCGAAGTCAGCAGTGGGGGTGGACGGGCCTGCGTCGAGGCGCGTGGCGAGGACCCTGGCCGCCGTTGCGGCGTCGGTCAGCTCCTGCGCCACAGCCCGCTGCCCGGTGAGCCGGTCGAAGACATTTGTCACATCACCAGCGTAATCCGCAGTTCGGACACCCCGGCTTGTGGATGAACGTTTAACAATTGCAAGCAGCCAGATACCGTAAAGGTCGTGGTTGAACGTCGATCCAGGCTGTCTTACGGCTTGCACCTGGCCAAATGGCTAGCGCGCACGCCGTGGCCGATCCTCGCCCTCGACCTGTTGCGCGCAAATCTCGTTGGCGCGCTGTTCACCTTCGCGTTTCTTCGCTTCGGTATGCCGTCGCAGGATTCGTTCCAGTTCAACGACATCACCGCACTCAATCAGGGCATTTTCCTTGCCTATCTCCTCCTGGCGATGATCGTGGGCGGCGCGCTGAGTATCAAGCTGTCGTTGCCGGTACTCGTGTGGCACCGACGTCGAACGCGACTCGACAACGACATGGCCCGCAAGCGGGCGCTGCGTCTACCGGTGACGTTGTCGCTGGTCAACCTGGGTCTGTGGCTCATCGGCGGTGTGCTGTTCACCGCGGTCAACCTGACCGTCTCACACAAGGATGCGTTCATCGTTGCCGTCGCCAGCGCGATCGGCGCCCTCGTGACCTGTGTGCTCAGCTTCCTGCAGTCCGAAAAGGTGCTGCGCCCCATCACCGTCGCAGCGATGGCCAACAACCCCGACGACGCGATCGCGCCGGGCGTGACCACACGCATCGCCGTCTTCTGGGTCATCAGCGTTGTCGCGCCGATGGTCGTGATCGTCGGCCTCATCTTGCTGCAACGCATTCACTTCATCGCGACCGACGCCACCGGGCTGCTGCGCCCCATTCTGTGGATGTGCCTGGCGTCGCTGGCGTTCAGTCTGCTGGCCATCGTGCGCGTCGTACGCGCCATCAACGACCCCATCAAACAACTCCGCGCTGCACAGACACGAGTGAGCGAAGGCGACCTGACCACTGCCGTCAAGATCTACGACGGCTCCGACCTCGGGCTTCTGCAGGCAGGCTTCAACGACATGGTCGCCGACCTGCGCGAGCGGCAGCAGCTACGCAACCTGTTCGGCAGGTACGTCGGCGAGGATGTCGCGCGCAAGGCCATCGAGACCGGGACAGAACTCGGCGGCGAGGAACGCTACGTCGGGGTGTTGTTCGTCGACATCGTCGGCTCGACGCGGCTGGCCGTGAATCGGCCACCGCGAGAGGTCGTCGACCTGCTGAACGAGTTCTTCCGAGTCGTGGTGGCCGTCGTCGGACGTCACGGCGGATTCGTGAACAAATTCCAGGGCGACGCCGCGCTCGCGATCTTCGGCGCACCGCTGAACCTCGACGACTTCGCCGGTCAGGCACTCGCCGCGGCGCGGGAGATGCGCCAGGAGTTGTACGAGACACTCGGCGACACCGACATCGGCATCGGCGTCTCCGCAGGCAAGGCCATCGCTGGCCACATCGGCTCGGAGCAGCGGCTGGAGTACACGGTGATCGGCGACCCGGTCAACGAGGCCGCGCGCCTCACCGAACTGGCCAAGGACGAACCGACCCGCGTGCTCGGCTCGGCCCGCGCGGTGTTCCTCGCCTCGAGCGAAGAGGCGAAGAACTGGGACATCGGCGAGGGCGTCGAGCTGCGCGGCCGCGGCATCGAGACGCTGCTCGCCCGCCCGCACCTGTCGCCGTACCGGCGCTAGGGGCGGTGGTTTCGACACGGCAGCTCGCTACGCTCGCGGCCTGCTCAACCAGCGGGTGTACCCGCTGATCGAGCTTGTCGAGATCACCCAGCGGGGTGCACCGCTGATCGAGCGCCCACCCGCTGATCGAGCTTGTCGAGATCACTCCTCGGCCGGCGGGGCGCTCTTCTTCGCGGCGGTCTTCTTCGCGGTCGTCTTCTTCGCAGCCGTGGTCTTCTTGGCCGCGGTCTTCTTCGCGGCCGTCTTGGTTGCGGTCTTCTTCGCGGGCGTCTTCTTCGCGGTGGCCTTCTTCTTCGTGGCCTTCTTCGCCGGGCCGCGGGCGCGGCGGTCGGCGAGGAGTTCCATCGCCCGCTCAGGAGTGATGGTCGCGACGTCGTCGCCCTTGCGCAGGCTGGCGTTGGTCTCGCCGTCGGTGACGTACGGGCCGAAGCGGCCGTCCTTGATCACCATCGGCTTGTCGCTGACCTCGTCGTTCTTCTCGAGATCGCGCAGCGGGGGTGCTGCGGCCTGCCGTCCCCGACGCTTGGGCTCGGAGTAGATCTTGAGCGCCTCGTCGAGCGTGATCCCGAAGATCTGGTCTTCGTTGGCCAGCGACCGCGAGTCCGTGCCCTTCTTCAGATACGGTCCGTAGCGGCCGTTCTGCGCGGTGATCTCGTCGCCGGATTCCGGGTCGGCGCCGACGACCCGCGGCAGTGAGAG
Organism: Gordonia sp. 852002-50816_SCH5313054-c; assembly: GCF_001665925.1. Taxonomy (NCBI): domain Bacteria; kingdom Bacillati; phylum Actinomycetota; class Actinomycetes; order Mycobacteriales; family Gordoniaceae; genus Gordonia; species Gordonia sp. 852002-50816_SCH5313054-c. The sequence goes on along the minus strand of NZ_LZTE01000044.1, from coordinate 33,840 downwards.
CAGTTTGAGCGCGTCGTCGAGTGTGACCGTCGAGATGTCCATCGACTTGAACAGCGAACCCGTCCGCGGCTTGGGTCCCGCCTTCTTCGCGGCCTTCTTGGCAGTCTTCTTCGCGACCGTCTTGGTGGCCGTGCCACCGCCCGCGGGCACGTCGTCGAGCGGCACCACACCGCCCTCGCCACCATCACGAGGAGTAGGACCTGCGGGAATTGTGGACGGCGCAGCGCCGCCACCCGAACCGTCCTCGTCGTCGTCGGACGGCAGGATCTCGGTGACGTACGGTCCGAATCGTCCTTCCTTCGCGACGATCTCGTGTCCGCTGACCGGGTCAACGCCGAGCGAGCGTCCCTCCTGCGGCGTCGAGAACAGCTTCTCCGCGACCTCGAGCGTCAGCTCGTCGGGAGTCATATCGGCAGGCAGGTTGGCCCGCTGGAGATCCGGTTCCGCGTCGGGTGACGTCGCCACGTTGCGTTCGAGGTACGGCCCGAACCTGCCGACTCGGACGTACACCGGGCGGCCCTGCTCGTCGTCGAACAGCTTGATCGAGTTGACCTCGCGGGCGTCGATCTCCTCGAGATTCACGCCGACGAGCTTCTTCAATCCGCCGTGTTTGGCGATGTCGGAGCCTGCGATCTCCGGCACTTCGCCCTGATCACCGCTCGACGACTCGTCGGCCGCCTTGTCGCCGAAGTAGAACTCGGTCAGCCAGCGGGTGCGGTTCTCGTTGCCGTTGGCGATCTGGTCGAGGTCGTCCTCGAGCGACGCCGTGAAGTCGTAGTCGACGAGATTCTCGAAGTACGCCTCCATCAACCCGACGACAGCGAATGCGATCCACGACGGAACCAGCGCGCTGCCCTTCTTCACCACGTAACCGCGGTCCTGGATGGTCCCGATGATCGACGCATAGGTCGACGGTCTGCCGATGCCCAGCTCTTCGAGCACCTTGACCAGCGACGCCTCGGTGTAGCGCGCGGGCGGGTTGGTCGAGTGACCGTCGGCCTCGAGGTCGGTGGCCGTGAGGTGCTGGCCCTCGGTCAGCTGCGGCAGCCGTGTCTCGGCGTTGTCGGCCTGGCCGCCTGCCTGCTCGTCGACGGTCTCGACGTACGCCGACAGGAAGCCGGGGAACGTGATGGTCCGACCCGACGCCGCGAACGTGCAGCGCTCGCCGTTGCCGCCCTGCCCGCTCGCGGTGCCGGCGATACGCAGGCTCAGCGTGGTGCCGCGCGCGTCGGCCATCTGCGACGCGACGGTCCGCTGCCAGATCAGCTCGTACAACCGGAATTCGTCTGCTTCGAGCTGACCGGCAACCTGGCCGGGAGTCCGAAACGTCTCGCCCGACGGTCGGATCGCCTCGTGCGCCTCCTGAGCGTTCTTGACCTTGCGGGTGTATTGCCGGGGCGTGGCATGCACGAAGTCGGCGCCGTACAGATCGCGAGCCTGTGCTCGTGCGGCGTTGATCGCCGACTCGCTCAGCGTCGTCGAGTCGGTACGCATGTAGGTGATGTAGCCGTTTTCGTACAGGCGCTGCGCAATGCGCATCGTGCGATCGGAGGTGAAGCGCAGCTTGCGGCCCGCCTCCTGCTGCAGCGTCGAGGTCATGAACGGCGCATACGGCTTGCGCGTGTAGGGCTTTTCCTCGACCGAGGTGACCGTCATGTCGGCACCGTCGAGGGCTGTGGCCAGGGCCGTCGCCCGCTCCCGATCGAGTACGACGACGCCCTCGGCGCGCTTCAGGTTGCCGCGTGAGTCGAAATCGCGACCGGCAGCGACCCGCGCGTCGTCGACCGACACGAGCCGCGACGAGAAGGTGCGTGGGGTCGTCGACTCACCGGCGTCGAGCGTGGCGTCGACGTCCCAGTACTCGGCCGACACGAACGCCATGCGCTCGCGTTCACGTTCGACGATGATGCGCGTTGCCACCGACTGCACACGGCCCGCCGACAACTTCGGCATGACCTTCTTCCACAGCACGGGTGAGACCTCGTACCCGTAGAGGCGGTCGAGGATGCGTCGGGTCTCCTGCGCGTCGACGAGGTCGATGTCGAGGTCGCGCGGGTTCTCGGCCGCGGCGCGGATCGCAGGCTCGGTGATCTCGTGGAACACCATGCGCTTGACCGGGATCTTCGGCTTGAGCGTCTCGAGCAGATGCCAGGCGATCGCCTCACCCTCGCGGTCGCCGTCCGTCGCGAGATAGAGCTCGTCGACATCCTTCATTAACGACTTCAGTTCGGAGACCGTCGACTTCTTGTCTGCCGAGACCACGTACAGCGGCTCGAAGTTGTCGTCGACGTTGACACCGAGCCGCGCCCAGGGCTGGCCCTTGTACTTCGCCGGAACGTCGGCGGCACCCCGTGGCAGGTCACGAATGTGACCGCGCGAGGACTCCACGACGTAGTTGCCCCCCAGATACCCCGCGATCTTGCGCGCCTTGGTCGGCGACTCGACGATCACCAGTCGTCGGATCGCTTCTCCTTTTGCGGGTGCGGTGGTGCTGGTCTCGGCCAACGGGTGTCCTTCGGTTTGGACCCGCCCGCCGCGTGCCGGTTGGCCGGCGGGTGGGGTCTCGTCTCGTTTGAGGTTTGTACCTTATGTATAGCGCCATTTGCACATCGGAATTCACGATGGGCGGGTATCCACCACGCGATTCGACGACGCTGCCGACCATAACGCCAGGTCAACGCTGAATATGCCGAGCGCGAAACGATGTGTGTCGTTCGTCAGTCCCCGACGTCCGGCCAGTCCGCCTGCGCCCCCGCGATAAGAGGTGCCTCGCCGACGTACTCGCAGAGACGAGCGAGTCGACGACGACCCGAGATCCGTAGAGCGGGCGAATGGATTCGCGTGCCAACAAGGGTAGGTGCAATCCCGGTCCGCATCAGCGCAGTCGCGAGTTGCGCATGCGTATCCGGCGCATGTGGATCGAGTCCGAGCTGGTAGTGCCCGGCATCGGTCGAGCCCGCGGCGATCGTCCAGAGTCGCAGCGCACGCGGGCCGGGTACCCAGCCTGCGGGAACTGCCTTGACCGCGCCGCGCGACCAGGCTGCATGCAGAGTGTCGAGGAGCGGAGTGAGCGCGGTGCGTGCGAGCGGATTGCCCTCGTCGGACTCGGCGAGCTCGGTGTCGACACCGCAGGCCTTCATCTCCTCCACCACGGCTGACGCGCGCCATGGCGCCGACAGCACGATCGATACGCGCGTACCACCCGCGCCCGACCCGCTACCTGCGATGCGCGACGACTGTCCGTGCGCTGCGAGAAGACCACCGAGGTCGTCGAGCGACGGCTCGTCGAGTTCGGCGGAGAAGAACGCCAATTGGCCCACGCACCAGACAATACTGGTGCCTTGCCTACTGGGGCGTCGAACAGAGGGACGTCGAACGCCGCGGCTACGAGGTGGCCGGTCACGTGGCAGACGGGCGCTGACAGACGAACGCTCCCGCCCTCGAAAGAGGACGGGAGCGTTGCATCGATCAAGCTCGTCTGTTGAGCCGAAGTCTCAGACGGCGCGGACGCCCGTCGCCTGCGGACCCTTGGTGCCCTGTCCGACCTCGAACTCCACGCGCTGGTTCTCCTCGAGGGTACGGAAGCCGTTGCCCTGGATCTCCGAGTAGTGGACGAACACGTCGTCATTGCCCTCATCGGGAGCAATAAAGCCGAAGCCCTTCTCCGCGTTGAACCACTTCACAGTCCCCTGTGCCATTCCTGCAATCCTTTACATACATTCAAACTGTCCCGACACGCTGGTCACGTGTCGCGGCCGGTCGTACCGCCATACCTCGGAGAACGCCGATGGAAGAGTTCGTGGACGAACACCATTCGGCCTGACAACTTCAGTACCACGGCTGCAACCCGATCCCGCGCGATCACCGCAATCAGCGATGGCCGCCCGGGAGCTGCGGCCGAACTCAGTCAATCATGTTCGAGGCGACTTGGATAGTCGTCGCAATCACTCTGAGCCAAAAGCACCCGATTTTTCGACGTTCGAGACCGAAAGGTAACATCGTATGCAATGAAAACCGGCTGGCTCTAGGACATAATCACGCACTCGCACCGATTGGGGCCTCGCGAACCGAGATCGCCCGATCACCACGACATTTCGTCTATGCACCACTCCACGTTCGGCACCGAACTTCTTCGTCGCTCACTGGCCGGAACAGATCCGGACTCCAGTCCGGTAACCCATCTCTCGGTAATCGATTCCCGCTCAGCAACTTTCGCGCCCTGGCCGGAATGGATTTCGAGTGAGGTCCGCTCCGCTCTCGTCGATAGCGGAATCGAACGACCGTGGATTCATCAGACCGAGGCAGCCGACCACGCATTCGCAGGCCGACATGTATCGATTGCCACCGGAACTGCATCTGGCAAATCGTTGTCGTACCAAATGCCAATTCTGACGACGCTTCTCGCCGAACCACACTCGACCGCACTGTATCTCAGCCCGACTAAAGCCCTCGGCGCCGATCAACTCAAGGCACTCACGTCGATCATCTCCGGACGCCGCGACTTTTCTCACCTCCAACCGTGCGCGTACGACGGCGACACCGATTCCGAGATCCGACAGTGGGCTCGCGCACATTCACGGTGGATCTTCACCAATCCCGACATGCTGCACCTGGGGATACTCACCGGCGTCGCCACGCCTGGCACACACACCGGCGGCCCGTCGCGCGGCCAATGGCGACAGTTCTTCGCGCACCTGCGATACATCGTCGTCGACGAATGTCACCACTACCGTGGGGTGTTCGGGTCCAACACCGCGATGGTGCTGCGTCGACTGTTGCGTCTGGCACGTGCGTGCGGTTCGGAGCCGACGGTCATCGCGGCCAGTGCGACCGTCGCCGATCCCGCCGCCGCACTCGAACGACTCATCGGCGAACCCGCGGTCGGGGTCACACACGACGGATCGCCGCGAGGTGAGCGGACAGTCGCATTGTGGGAACCCGATTTCGTGCCGGGCGTGACCGGCGAGAACAATGCTCCGGTACGACGATCCGCAGATGCAGAGGCATCCCGCCTGCTTGCCGACTTCGTCGTCGAGGGCGCTCGCACACTGTGTTTCGGACGCAGCAGACGGGGCGTCGAGATCGCAGCACTGCGGGCTCGTGATCTGTTGTCGCACAGCACTCCTGACCTCGTCGACAAGGTGGCCGCCTATCGCGCAGGGTATCTCGCCGATGATCGTCGTCGACTCGAAGCCGCGATCTCCGACGGCAGGCTCGTCGGGGTGACGACCACCAACGCACTCGAACTCGGCGTCGACATCACCGGACTCGACGCGGTGATCATTGCGGGCTACCCGGGAACCATCGCCTCGTTCTGGCAGCAGGCGGGACGTGCTGGGCGCCAACGTGAATCAGGCGATGCGCTCGTCGTCCTGATCGCGCGTGACGACCCGCTCGACACGTATCTGGTCCACCATCCCGACGCGCTACTCGCCACGCCGGTCGAGGCGCCCGTGATCGATCCGACCAACCCGTACATCCTCGCGCCGCACCTGCTGTGTGCAGCCACCGAGTACCCGTTGGGGGACAACGAGATCGAGCGCTGGGGCGCGCGCGACGCCGTGCAGCAACTCGCCGCCGACGGTCTACTCCGCAAGCGCAAGGCGGGCTGGTATCCGGCCGCGGGCGTAGAACCCCACGGCGACATAGACATTCGCGGTGGAATCGGCGGGCAGGTCCTCATCGTCGATGCGACGACGTCGGAGCTGCTCGGGACCGTCGACGCCGGTCGCGCACCCGCCACGGTGCATCCCGGAGCGCTACACATTCACCAGGGCGAGAGCTATATCGTCGACGAACTCGACCTCGACGAGGGACTCGCGCTGGCTCATCCCGAGGAGCCGGACTGGACGACGTCGGCGCGTGAGACCACGGACGTGTCGGTGACGTCCGTCGTTTCGTCGAACACCTACGGACCGCTGTCGGTGGCGTTCGTCGAAGTCGACGTCAGCCATCAGGTCGTCGGATATCTGCGGTCGCTTCCGTCTGGCGAGGTTCTCGACGCCGTCGAACTCGACATGCCGCGTCAGACCCTGCACACGCGCGCGGTCATGTACACGCTGACGCCGGAGTCGCTGTCCGACGTGGGTATCGACGCCACGCGCCTGCCGGGTGCCCTGCACGCCGCGGAGCATGCGGCGATAGGCATGCTGCCCCTCGTCGCGACGTGCGACCGATGGGACATCGGAGGGCTCTCGACCAACCTGCACCCCGACACCGGACTTCCGACCGTCTTCGTCTACGACGGCTATCTCGGCGGCGCGGGTTTCGCCGAGCGTGGGTACGCGCAGTTCGCGACGTGGATCGCGGCGACCGCGGACGCCATCTCCGAATGCGGGTGCGAGCTGGGATGTCCGTCGTGCGTGCAGTCACCGAAATGCGGCAACGGTAATGAACCGCTCGACAAAGCGGGAGCCCTGAGCGTGCTGCGATCTATCACACACCTGCTGCGGGATATGACCCACCTCGCAAGCTGAGTCATTTGTCCACGGCGTTGCGACGATTCGTCCCTTTTGTCGATCCGGCATGCACAGTCATCGGCGGTGAGCGCCGGCGAGTGGCGACGGCGTCCACCTGCGGGGTCCACCTGGCGACCCCGACTACTCACGACTGCTCGCCACCGGTTTCTAGGAGTGACAATGATGAACGCTGCCGTTCGCCCACGGGCGAGCATGATGGCCCTCGCCGGGTTCTCCGTGGCGAGTGCCGCGGTGATCGGGGCCGTCCCGTCGATGAGCCAGGCAGCCACGTATGCCGCAGCGATGCCAACGGCCGTGACGCAGGACGCCGCTGTTGCGGCCGCCGCAGCGCTGGCGACGCCACTTGCCGGAACACCTTCTGCAGCAACACCCTCTGCCGGAACACCTTCCGCTACCGATACCGACCCGCTGGCGATCTACCAGCAGGTGCTCACCAAGGCACAGGCTGCCATCGAGAAGCTGAAGAAGACGGCGTCGAAGACCGAGTACCCGATCCTCAACCAGCTGCTGGCGAACCAGACCGCGCTGGTCAACGGCATCATCAACGGGGCCGTCGCCGGTGAGTGGAAAGAGGGCAAGGCCGCCGACTTCTCGCCGATCTGGACCCAGATCCAGGCCGCACTCGACGGCTTGGACTCCGCGGGCATCGAAGCCAACGTCACCGCGGCACTCTCTGATCAGCTCCCCAAGCTGCTCGAAGCCGTCTCGACGTCGCTCTCGTCCGGCGACATCGAAGGCGCGATGAACAACCTGCTGCTCGCCGTGGTCACGCCGGTGTATTCCGTGATCAAGCCGACCAAGGCAGGCGGCGGAGTGGTCCCGACGCTCGTCAAGCTGCTCAACGTTCCGCTGAACGCCGGCCTCATCGCCGCGGGTGCGATCCCGAACGCCGACATCGCCGCCGCCATCTCGACACCGATCAGCAACGCCATCAAGGTGAACAACGTGATCGGCTCCGACTTCGCCTACATCGGGATGGGGATCATCAGCCCGGTCGCAGGCGGGATCGGCGGCTTCGGTCGCGGCGTGCAGAACGTGATCGACGCCCTGGGCACCAACGATCTCGAAGGCGCACTGACAGCACTCGTCCAGGCGCCTGCCATCACGCTCGACGGCTTCCTGCACGGCGGCTACGGACCGAGCGTCGGCGGACTGGTGGGCTTCAACGGAGTGCGCGTTGTCAGCGGCGGTTTGCTCGGAGGCGTGCTGCAGCTCTCCGGCACGGACGCCGACGGCACTCCCGCCATCGTCCTTCCGGGTACGGGATGGGTGCTCCAGCGCGTTCAGGAGGACATTCGCAAGGCCATCACGCCGAAGCCCCCGAAGAAGACCGTGAGCGCCGACATGGCCACGCTGGTCGCGGCTCAGACCGACTCGACCGTGACTGCTTCCGACGCGGCTGCGACCGCTTCCGATGCGGCTGCTTCGGATGCGGCTGCGCCGACGGCAACGGTTGCCGATTCCACAGAGGCACCCGCGCAGTCTTCCGGCGATAAGTCGGGCAGCGTCGAATCATCCGGCACGGCAGACGTTTCGGAGTCCGCTACCGACTCGACGTCGAGCAGCGCGGGTTCGAGCAGCACGGGTTCGAGCTCTGCGGGTTCGAAGGGAACCGGCTCGGCTGCCGACGCTGATACTGATGCCGACGCGGCAGACACCACGGAGTCTGCAGACTCCGCAACGTCGAAGTCCGAATCCGCCTCTGCAGGGAGCTCAGCGTCGAGCGAAAGCTAACGCTCTGATCCGACACACCACTCACGACGCCTCGGCGCCCGCGGATACTTACTCCGCGGGCGTCGAGCGCATTTGTGCGTCGTGTTCCGCGTCACAAGCTGAGTCACGCGGCTACCGGCTTGCGCGTATCCCGTCATTTTGCTGTGCGAACGAGGCACCCTCGACGACGGCGCGTCGGGTGGTGGTGCGCGCCGCAATCGGGTCGCTCGGGGGCGGACGAGGTTCTGGTGCCGCCACTGACAAGGAGTGACCATGAAGAACGCTGTCGTTCGCCCGGGGGTGGGCGCGTTGGCCCTCACCGGAATGTCCATCGCGAGCGCCGCAGTGATCGCAGCCGTCCCGGCGATGAGTCAGGCCGCGACGGTGGCCGCAACCGAGGGGGCAGCCTCGACGACGCAACTCGTCGCGGACACCGCAACCGTCGGCGCACATGCGTTGACCACCCTGGCCGCCGATGCCGACCCGACGCAGATCTACGCGGACGCGATCGAGCGGGCGCTCGCGAATATCAAAACGCTGCAAGCCAATTCGCCCGACAAAGCGCTGCCGATACTGAGCCAGGTGTTGGAGAACCAGCTCAATCTCGTCAAGGGCGTCGCCGACGGCGCTGCAAACGGCGAGTGGAAGGCGGGCACCAGCCCTGATTTCGCCGCGCTGTGGAAGCAGGCGTCCGAGGCCGCCGCCGGCGTCGGCCCAGGACTCTCGGGCGCGGTCAACGACGTTGCCGACGCACTGCGCAACGATGTTCCGCAGTTGCTCGCCGCGGTCACCGCCGCCCTGAAGGCGGGCGACATCGAGTCGGCGATGAACAACATCCTGCTGGTCGCCGTCGCGCCGATCTACGCGGCAATCAATCCGTCCACCGGATCAGTGATGCCCGCACTGATGAAGATCCTCGACGTGCCGCTCGACGCCGGTCTGGCGCTCGCCGGAGCGATCCCGAACGATCGGATCAGCGCTGCGCTGTCGGAGCCGTTCGCTGCGGGTAAGCGCCTGGTCTATCAGGTGCCGGACGTCGTACTCTTCGCCGGAATGGGCATCATCAGTCCGCTGGCCGGTGGCCTCGGGGCGGTCGGGCATGCTGTCCAGACCGTGGTCGACGGCGTTGAAGCCGGTGATATCGGCCAGGTCGCGACCGCGCTGATGCAAGCGCCGGGTGTCATGCTCGACGGCCTCATCAATGGCGGCTATGGCCCGAGCGTCGGCAACATCATCGGTCTCGGTGACTTCCCCGTCATCAATGGTGGTCTGCTGCACCCCGCGCTCGACAGCAGCTTCGACGAGGACGGTCAGCTCAACATCCTCCTGCCGGGCACGCTCGGCGCCCTGCAGCACATCGTGACGTCAATCGCGACTGCGCTGGCTCCGCTACCTCCGAAGACGTCGTACACCGTCGATGCGTCGTCAGTCGCGAGCGCGCCGATTGTCAGGGCTGCGACGCCGGTAGCGTCCGAAGCCCAGGACGCAACGGCCGCAACGGATCTCGCGGAGTCCGCTACCTCGTCGGAATCCACGGACTCCGGTTCGTCCGACGCCGGTGTGGTCACGCCGAGCGAGAGCGTCACGGGGTCAGGTGCCACGGGTGATGGTGTGACGGGGTCGGGCGGCGCCTCTGCACCTGCCACCGCCGGCAACGACACGGCCGGAGCGACCGACGACTCCACCGCAGCCGACCCCGGCACGACGAACGGCACCGACACTGCCGGCAAGGGATCTGCGGGCACTGGTTCTGCCGACGCCGGTTCTGCCGAAGCCGGAGGAGCCGCGAGTTCCGACGCCACCGCCTCGGCCGACTCCGACGCCACGTCGTCACCGTCGTCGGCTTCGAGCAGCAACGCGTCGAACGCGTCGTCGACGAGCGGCTCCGCCTCGAAGTAGCAGCTCCACGAACAACGCGGCGCCCATGACCACCACGGTCGTGGGCGTCGCTGTGTTCTGCCACCGTGCAAGGCCGGACGTGCCGACTCCTGCTTCCGGCAACCCGGACATCTGGGCGCCCCCGGGGTGAGCTACATTGTTGCTTGTACTTGCAAGTAACTTAGCTCACAGGGGAGGTCACCGGGCGGTGGTGTCACACACCCTGACGGCGCGCGACCGGCTTCTTGCATCACTGAGCTCATTCGTCTCGTCGCCGACTGACCATTCGATTGCGCTGGTCGGCGCACCGGGCACCGGGCGCACAGCACTGCTGGCCGCGGCCGAACGTATGGCGTCGGACGCCGGGTACCGACTCGCGCGGCTGAACACCCGCGCCGGCTCCGAGTCAGTCCTGACCGAACTGGCCGCCCACCTCCGCGAATCCGACACATCAGAGCCTCACTCGGACACAGACGCGGACGATGATGCCACCGATCTGCGACAGACGCTGCTCAGCCTTGCGCGTCGGCCTCGATCTCACTCGCTACTCATCGGACTCGACGACGCCGACCAGCTCGACGACTCTGCCGCACAGACACTCTCGTTCCTGTGCCGACGCCTGGCCGGCAGCCGGGTCAAGCTCGTCACCACCTGCGTGCCGGGTGTCGCAGGTCTACCCAGTCATGCGGTCGACGTCGCGCTCGCGGTCCATCCGCTCGACGTGTCGTCGTCCGATCACTTTCTGCGCCTACACTTTCCGAGCCTTGATTCCGCTGATCGTCGTCGCATCACGCTTCGCGGAGACGGCCGCCCCCGCGAACTGGTCCGCGCAGGCTATCTCGCCATCGCGTCGACCGAGTCAGCACTTCCCGAGAGCGATTCCGCAACAGTCGGACTGGACTACGACGACGTCGCAGATCTTCTGCAACGTTCTGCGGCGCAGGCACTTCGGCACGGCGACTCCCACACTGCCGCCGACAATTTCAGACTCAGCGCCGCCCGCACGACAGACCCGCCCGCCAAGGCTCGACGACTAGCGGCGGCGTCGGCTCTGGTCTCTGCTGTGAGCGCCGATATCCCAACCGCCAGCGCACTTCTCGATGACGCATTGAGCACCGACGCCACAGCGACGCATTCGCTCGAAGCCGTCGTTGCGCGCTCGTACCTGTCGGCGAAGGCGCCGGAGTCGATCCGCGAGGCACAGCGAACCTTCGCGCGGGCGATTCGCGCACAGCCGTCGATTCCGGGCGACCGCATCCTCGACGACGCACTCTGGTCGCACTACCAGCTGTGCCATCTCGACGACCGGCCGGAGCACTGGTCAGAATTCACCGCCCTGGTCGCCCAGCACGCGGCGACAGCGCCGGAATGGGCACTGATTGCGGCGCAGACACTTTCGCCCGACCGCGCATCGCATGCGCACCTCGATACTCGGCTCGACCGACTGATCGACACCCTGCAACACTCAGCCGACAGCGCAGATGTAGTGCGCAGCGCTTTTGTCGCAACCTCGCGCAGCAGCAGCTACTGGTGGCGGGCAGCGTTGCATCGCGTGTGGAGCGACCCTCGCTCGTCGGTCACCTCGTCGGTGTGTGCCGCATGGATGCTCGGCTCGCACTATCTCGGTGCGGGACGCTGGGACGAGGCACAGCGGATTCTCGACGGCGGGATTGCCCTGTGCCGCGAGTCGGGACTGCAACTCTACGCACAGGCTTATCTCGTCAGTGCACGAAAACTGTTGTCGGCGTATCGCGGGGAGCTGCTCTCGACATCGACCGCATCCCTCGCAGTACCCGAGTGGATATCCAAGGGGGTCGGCGTCACGCGACACCATGGCCACCTCCAGGCGGTCACAGCTCTCGGCGCAGGTAATCCGCGGAGCGCGCTACGCATCTTCCGCGCCTCCAAAGATGGGCCCGCCGACGTCATCACTCGCGGCGACCGCGCCATCATCGACCTCGCCGAGGCCGCCTCCGAATGCGAATCACGTTCGGCAACAGAGTCGGTGGCGCAGGCGTTGACCGCAGTCGGTCCAGGGCCCGATCTCCGGCTCGCTTTCCTGCGTGCGGGTTCGTACGCGATCGTCACCGACGATGTCGAGGCATATCGCTCTGCGATCGCAACGCCCGGCGCCGACCGATGGCCGTTCGACGTCGCGCGAGTGCGCTTACACTTCGGGCGTCGGTTGCGCATGAACGGCCTCGGTCGCGCCGCGAGAGAGGAACTCTACCAAGCTCTCTCGACGTTCACCGTGCTCGGCGCCGACCACTGGTCTGCACGAACCGCCGATGAACTACGGTTGCTCGGCGAGTCGGTCACCACCTTCACACCGCCACGTAGATCCCCACAGATTTCCGCCACGGCAAATCGTATCGCCGAGATGGCCGTATCCGTAATGTCGAACCGTGCCATCGCAGCTCGGATGGGCATTGCACCGAGCACGGTCGGAAGCCATCTTTCGCACGTATACCGCACCGTCGGAGTCAGATCCCGTACGGCACTGCGTGATTGCGCCCTCTTCACCTGACCAGTCGGCCGGCGGGGCTGCCGGTCCTCGGCTTCGATACTGCGAGCACGTCTCGCAGTTCGACCCGCGATGTCACTCCCAGCTTCGCGTAGATCCGATACAGATGATTGCCGACGGTCCGATGAGAGATGTCGAGTCGTTCTGCGACAGTCTTGTTCGTGAGTCCGGCCGCGGCCATCTCAGCGATGCGCCGCTCGTAGGCGGTCAGCTCCGAGTCTGCGGCCGCCACGTTGCGTGTCGGTGCCGTGGCGTCGAGTTCCGCCTCGGCACGCGCGGCCCACGGCGTCGCACCGAGTTCGACGAACGTCGACAATGCTGCTCGCAGTTGCCTCCTGGCAGCGACGAGTTCCTGGTTACGTCGCAGTTCCATCCCGTAGGTGTACTGGATACGCGCGTACTCGAAGACCCACTGGTCGGCTCCGGGTAGCGCCAGCGCCTCCTCGAACAGTCGGCCCGAATCGTCGCCGCTGATCATGGCCCGGCACGCCAGCGCAATCAGGTCCAGCCGCGAAGAGATTCGACCGATCTGAGCTTCTTCGATGGCGGCGACATGCGCCCGCGCGTCGTCGTCACGACCGGTGCGAGTCGCCGATCGGACGAGATCGAGCGCAATCATTCCCGACATCGACACGTAGGGTCCGAGCCGACCGACCGGACTGACCGCCGTTGCATGTATGTACACCGAACCGACGTCCCCTCGCCCACCGGCGACCAACGTCCACAGGTGTTCGGCGAACCGGATGAGCACGAATGCACGACGCGGGATCGCCCAGGCACGCATGCGCGCCGCGAGTTGCTCCACCAGGTCGACCTCGCCACGAACCGCGGCCACCATACCGAGCAGGTAGTCGGCGAGCCAGCCGAGGTGATCGTGGCCGTCGACGCCGCAGACCGCCTTGGCCTGTCGTGCCAATTCGGTTGTGGTGGACCAATTACCACGGTGGAACGCGTCCTGCGCCAGCAGCAGCATCGCCCACACCGCCGCGATCGACGGCCTGCTCGTCACGTCGCGGCAGGTGTCGATGCCGTCGATCAGCTCATCGAGTACCGCACGACATTCGTCGATCCGGTCGAATGTCGCAGCCATCTCGGCGACCTCGCCGATCCACAACGGAGATTGATCGACCGACAATCCGGCGATCAGCGCGTCCAGAGTGGTCCGCTGCACGGCTGACAGCGTCGACGGCCCCCTCCAGAGTGCCGCCACAAGTCCGAGCGCAGACGACGCCTCGGGCGCCACCTCGTCGACGACCCGCCGATAACCGTCCCACAACTCCGCCCGCCCACCGAGCCAACACAACTCGCGCAGCGCCTCGACGGCCTCGAGAACCACCGGATCGTCGGAGTCGTGCGGCGCAGTGCGTTCGAACGCATCCATCAGCATTCGATACGCCGTGTCGACATCGCCGTCGTCGTCGATGACGATGACAGCCGACGCGGCGAGTGCGTCGGTGATCGAATTCTCGAAATGCCGCTGCCCTGTCTGCATTCCGACGAACATCTGTGCCGCCACTTCACGATCGACGCGCGCGGCAACCTGCGTTGCGCGAGCCAGTCGCCGGTGACGCTCACCGCGGTCACCGGTCAGCTCAACGGCTCGCTGAAGTCGGTCCAGCCCCGAACGCCACTCGCCGGTGCACAGGTCGGCCTCCGCGGCCACTTCGAGCCGAGCTGCCAGCGCGTCGTCGAATCTGGTTCTTCCCGTGGACAAGTCGGATTCGGACAAGTCGGATTCGATCCCGGCTGAGATGTACGTAACCCGAGCCAACGATCGATACGTCGCCGAGCGCTCGTCATCGGTTGCCGTGCTCATCAGCGCCGAGCCGAAGAGCGCTCGGGTGAAGCGGATTCGTTGCGGCTCCGCGGGGGTGGCCTCGCCGTCGAAGACGCTCACTTCGACGACCCCCGCGTCCAGCGCGGGAGTGACGACGTCCGAGTATGTGCGACTGCCGAGGGCCGCGAGAAGATCGTTGACCGGAATGTCGGGGGCCAACGCGTGCATCAAGAGCAGGCGCCGCGTCACACCGGGAAGCTCCGGCATGTTGGGAAAGAGTCTGTCTCGCAGCACAGTTGACATTGGAAGTACCGGCGGCAACGCCGCCGAGCCGTCGAGGTGGTCGTGCCGCAGCTCGGCGGGCACCGCGCGCAGCGCGAGTGGATTGCCTTCGGCAAGTGCCAATATGCGGCGCTGGACCTCGAGTGCCATGTTCGGGTGGGCCAGAGAGAGGAGTTTCGACGCGGCGTCGTCGACGAGTGGCACGACGTCGATGACCGTGCACGAGCCGAGCCCGCACTGCGTGTGCGCCGGAGCGGTTGCCACCACCGCCACACGTGGCAGCCGCGCCATCACGAGTGCGTCGAGCACGTCCTTCGAGCTCTGGTCCGCGTGTTGGAGATCATCGACGACGATGACGACCGGTGCGCGAGTAGACATCTCGGCAACAAGGGAGACAACAGCATCCGCCAGCGCTGGTGGCGTTGGCATTTCCCCAGCCTCCAGTCCGAGCGCGAGGCGCAGCGTCGAGACATGCTGCGATGCAACAGTTGTCGACCCATCGCCGAGATGCAGCAGAAGCACCTGCAGAAGCGCGTTGGGGAGGGACTGTTCAAAGGCGACCGCGCGCCCGAGCAACACCGCGGCCCCGGCCCGGCCTGCACCGTCCGCCGCGGCAGTCACCAGTGCCGTCTTGCCGACGCCCGGTTCGCCGCGCACCAGCACGACTCCCGAGTGGCCTGCGATTACGGAGTCGATGACAGCGCCTATTTCACGTTGTTCACGTTCGCGACCGAGCAACGTCCCGCGACGCACGTGCCCTGAAGGTTGTGCGTCCTCAGGTTGTGCGTCCTCAGGTTGTGCGTCGTCAGGTTGTGCATCGTCAGGTTGTGCGTCGTCGTCGGACCGCTCCGCGACACATTCGGCCGACACCCGATCATCTCCCGTAGGCAACACGCCGCGGACATACGCCCCGTAGGCAGCACTGCCCGCAGCAAATTCAATAGGCGAGAGCGGACCGGACAGGCACTCCCCGCAGAGCGCCCGACCGCTGGTCAGCAGTTTATCGCGGGGTCGCTGAGCCAGAGCCCGCGGGCGTGGATCTCAATGCGGGAACGCAAGTGCGCTCCCGGGTATCGGAGGGCCTTGTCCCGTTGAATCGATGTATGTCAATATTGACGGGTGTCGAATAAGAACTTGCTTCTCTTGCCAGGCCGCGGCCTGAGTGGTGACGAGACCGGAGCGGTTACCCCGCTGCTGAAGGCGCTCGCGGATCCGGTTCGGCTGCGGTTGCTGTCGGAGGTTGCCGCGCATCCGGGAGGTGAGGCGTGCGTGTGCGACATCTCCGGGCCGTTCGAGCTGTCGCAGCCGACGATCTCGCATCATCTCAAGGTGCTGCGTCAGGCGGGTCTGGTGACGAGCGAACGCCGCGCGACCTGGGTGTACTACCGTGTGAACACCGAAGCACTGCAACAACTGTCGGTCCTGCTGGGCGATCTCGCCATGGTTGTGGGGGAAACTCGTTCGTGCGAGGCCGACCAGTGACCACCACCGACACCGCGGTCGCGGCGAAGTTGTCGATGCTCGACCGGTTCCTGCCGGTGTGGATCGGCGCAGCAATGGTCGCGGGCCTGATGCTGGGCCGCACCGTTCCCGGCCTGGGTGACGCCCTGGCGGCCGTGGAGATCGACGGCATCTCGCTGCCAATCGCTCTCGGACTGCTGATCATGATGTATCCGGTGCTGGCCAAGGTGCGCTACGACCGACTCGACTCGGTCACTGGCGATCGTCGCCTGCTCCTGGGATCGCTCCTGCTGAACTGGATCGTCGGACCCGCGTTGATGTTCGCGCTGGCCTGGCTTCTGCTCCCGGACCTACCGGAATACCGGACCGGACTGATCATCGTCGGTCTGGCGCGCTGTATCGCGATGGTCATCATCTGGAACGACCTGGCGTGCGGCGACCGCGAGGCGGCTGCCGTCCTCGTCGCACTGAACTCGGTGTTCCAGGTGATCATGTTCGCCGTGCTGGGCTGGTTCTACCTTTCGGTGCTACCCGGATGGCTCGGCCTGGAACAGACGACCATCGACACCTCGCCGTGGCAGATCGCGAAGTCGGTGCTGATCTTCCTCGGAATCCCGTTGATCGCCGGCTATCTCACCCGCCGCATCGGCGAACGGGCCAGAGGCCGCGAATGGTACGAATCCTCGTTCCTCCCGCGATTGGGGCCGTGGGCCCTCTACGGTCTGCTGTTCACCATCGTCATCCTGTTCGCCTTGCAGGGGGAGCAGATCACCTCTCACCCGTGGGACGTCGTGCGGATCGCGCTGCCGCTGCTGATCTACTTCGCGGTGATGTGGGGTGGCGGATTCGTCCTCGGCGCCGCGATGGGGCTGGGTTACGCACGGACCACCACGCTGGCGTTCACCGCCGCCGGCAACAACTTCGAACTCGCCATCGCCGTCGCGATCGCGACCTATGGTGCGACCTCCGGCCAGGCTCTCGCCGGGGTCATCGGGCCACTGATCGAGGTCCCGGTTCTCGTCGCGCTGGTCTATGTGTCCCTGGCGTTGCGGAAACGCTTCACAACTCCCACTGCTTCTAGCCTAGATGTGTCGAAGGAGCCTGCTCGCGATGTCTGAGAATGCGTTGGACGAACACCTACGTCGCGGTGAACACCGCGAGCAGCCCGAACTGTTGATGCCTCATACCGTGTTGGCCCGTACCGCCGCCGACTTGGCCGCCAAGTACGAAGGGGTGGTGTCTCGCCAGACGGTAGAACGCTGTGTCTTCGAGTCCTACACCGTGTTACGGCGTACCTCCCGGGTGCATACGCATCTGACGACCTTGGCGGGCCGGTTCGCGGCTGATCGGTTACGCGCCCTCGCCCAGGCTGAGGGCGCGGTGCCCAAGGATGTGCCCGAGGTTCTCTTCATCTGCGTGCAGAACGCCGGCCGCTCGCAGATGGCCGCAGGATTGTTGACCCATCACGCCGCTGGGCGGGTACACGTGCGCTCAGCCGGGTCAACACCCGCGCACTCGATCAACCCGACCGTCGTCGAAGCAATGAGCGAGATCGGCGTCGACTTGGGTACGCAGTACCCCAAACCGCTAACCGACGATGTGGTCGCCGCCGCCGACGTGGTCGTAGCGATGGGTTGCGGCGACGCGTGTCCGATCTATCCCGGTAAGCGGTATCTCGATTGGACGGTCTCCGATCCTGAAGGCCGTCCACTAGGCGAGGTTCGCGCCATCCGCGATGACCTTGATGCCCGGGTTCGCGAGCTCCTTGCCGAGCTCACGGCCGACCGTGTGTGACTTTCCGAGCTTTCCTCCACAGCTGAAAGGGCCTGTGTTTCATGTCTTCCTCTCGACCTAGCGTGCTGTTCGTGTGCGTCCACAATGCTGGCCGCTCACAGATGGCCGCGGGGTTCCTCACCGCTCTGAGCCAGGGCAGTGTCGAGGTCCGCTCCGCCGGATCTGCTCCCGCCGACTCAATCAATCCCGCCGCTGTCGCGGCGATGGCCGAAGTCGGTATCGACATCTCCGCGCAGTCACCGAAGATCCTCACCCCCGACACGGTCGAATCCTCCGATGTGGTGATCACCATGGGCTGTGGCGATGCATGTCCAGTATTCCCCGGCGTCAGGTACCGCGACTGGGCCCTCGACGACCCAGCCGGCCAAGGCATTGACGCGGTCCGCCCGATCCGCGATCAGATCCGCGGACTCGTCGAGGACCTCCTCGACGAACTCGTACCCGCCGACCAGCAGGTCGGCCGGTGAGCACGACACCGCAGGTGCTGTTCGTGTGCGTGTCCAATCGCGGCAAATCGGTGATGGCCGAACATCTCACACCGACAGTCACCGCCCGGATCACCCCATCCTCGGCCGGCACCAGCGCGAAGATCGGCGGCCAGGTCAACGACCTGTCCGCCCAGGTGCTCGCCGAAGTCGGCGCCACCGTGGACGGACATCAGCCGCGCCAACTCACCGACGAACTGATGCAAACTGCAGATCTCGTCGTGGTGGTCGGCACCGCCGACGTCACCCCACCCGACGGCGTCGCCCTCGAGGTGTGGAACACCGACGAACCCTCCGAACGGGGCATCGACGGCATCGAACGG
Source organism: Gordonia sp. 852002-50816_SCH5313054-c (assembly GCF_001665925.1). Classification (NCBI taxonomy): domain Bacteria; kingdom Bacillati; phylum Actinomycetota; class Actinomycetes; order Mycobacteriales; family Gordoniaceae; genus Gordonia; species Gordonia sp. 852002-50816_SCH5313054-c. Next base: position 15,124 of record NZ_LZTE01000044.1, on the reverse strand, counting down.
ATGCGGTTGATCCGCGACGACATCACCGCGCGGATCCGCGCCCTCGCCGACCGCATCGCGCGGTAGGCGGGAGCGCGGGCTGAACGTCGGGCTCAGCAGCAGGCCGTGCGCGCTTCGGCCGGTTCGGCGGCGCTGCCACCGCAGCACACCGAACCCTGCTCGGCGTCGTCGGCGGCGGCGTTCTGTTCCAACAGTTTCGGGCTGGTGCCGAAGGTGTCGGAGTCGGCGAGCACGGTGTAGACCTCCCACTTCTCGTTCGCCGGGCCGGTCACCCAGACCTTGTCCTGGGTTGCGAAACAACAGGTGGAGTTGATCTCCTCCTGCGTGAACAGGCCCTCCCCGGACAGCCTGGCGATCTCGGCGTGCACCTTCTCGCTCGATTCGACCTCGACGCCGAGGTGGTTGATCGTGCCGCCCTGGCCGGGGTTCTCTAGCAGCACCAGTTTCAGCGGCGGCTCGACGACCGCGAAATTGGCGTATCCCGGCTTGCGTTTGGCCGGGGTGGTGTTGAACAGCTTGGAGTAGAACTCGATCGCGGTATCGAGATCATCGACGTTGAGCGCCAACTGCATACGGGACATGACCATCACCTTCACCTGTGAGACATATATCGAACTGCGGTCACTCTGCAGCGTGCCCACCTTTTCGACATATGTCAAGTAGGGGCGTACGATCTGGTCATGCCGAAGCCCTTGCCGATGGTCGACATCAGCGCCCCGATCTGCTGCGCACCGGTATCGGCGGCACCGCTCGATGACGACACCGCGCTGCAGATCGCGTTGCGGCTCAAGGCGCTTGCCGATCCCGTTCGGATCAAGCTCGTCTCAATCCTGCTTACCGACACCGGTGACGGGACCTGCACCTGCGACCTCGCGACCGCGGTCGGCCTCACCGAAGCCACCACCAGTCACCACCTGGGGCAGCTCCGCAAAGCCGGCATGGTCACCCCCGAGCGCCGCGGCATGAACGTCTACTACCGAGCGCAACCGGACTCGTTGGAAGCACTACGCAACGTTCTCAGCGCTACGACGGGTTGCTGTTGAACGGCGACGGCACGAACTGAGCGAGCCTTATCCGGGTGTCCTTTTGGCAGGCCAACTCCGGTGTCTTTCAGCAGGTCAGCGAGCATGGCGAGCAATCCAGCTCGGCTGGTGGCGGGCAGATCGGATCGGTGATCACGGCGTGGCCGGCGCCAGCGAGGGCGGTGATGCGGGCGGCGACGCTGACCGCGTGCCCGAACAGGTCTCCGTCGCGGACGACTGCGCTGCCGTAGTGGATCGATCCCGGCGCGTAGGGCGATGAATCCGTCTTGACCGGCGGCCGCGGCCGCGGGGGCGGTGATCGTGGCGAGGATCACTTGGGGGGCGTCGGCGGTGAGCATCACCGCATCGCCGATGGCCTTGACCAGCCGCGTGCCCGGTCGTAGAGCCTGCCTGCCAGGTCTGAGAGGCCAACCGTATGGCCAGTTCTGCGGCTTCCTGGTCGCCGCAGAACTCGGTGAACACGCTGTATCCGGCGAGGTCGACGAACGCCACCGCGACGTCACGCTGCTCGAGCTCGGCGAGCTCGTCCGAGGGAGGGCCATGGTGATGCCCGTGCAGTGGTGGCGTGGTCATCGGTCACCGGCACGGCGGGCACGGAACCGGGCGAACGCAGGGTTCTCGCGGACCGTGATGTCGGTCAGAGGCAAAGACGTCAGGCGCAGGCGGAGTTCGCCACGGGGGATGAACCGGTGCGGTGCCCCTTCGAGGTTGTGCAGCAGCCGCGCCGGTGCGCTGCCGAGCAGGTCGTAGCCGACCAGCATTCCGCCGGGCGCGAGCACTCGGGCGGCCTCGGCGAGTGCGCGTTCCCAGTCGATGACGTGGTGCAACATGATGAACGAGACGACGGTGTCGAAGCTTCCGTCCTCGAACGGCAGGGCTGTGGCGTCGGCGACCTGGGCGTGAGCGCGGGCCCCGAAACCCTGCAGCCGATCGCTGGCGGCGGCGACCATGACCGGGTCGAAGTCGGTGACGGTCACATCCACGAGTTCGTCGGGGTTGGTGGTGAGGATCTGTTCGGTCATCGCGCCGGCGCCGCCACCGATTTCAAGGACCCGGCCTCGGGGATGGATGCCTTGCAGCGCCCACGGGAGTACCCACCTGCCGGTGGCCGCCTGCCACGGTGCGCTGCGGCAGAACAGAGACTCGATCGTCGACATCGACGGCATACCAACAGCTCCCACCATCTCGCCCGGCCGCGCCTGCTGCCACTTCTTCGTGATGATTCGATTACAGCACACAATGCCGCTATCATCGTCATATGACGATGAATGAGTGCTCGGTGGCGACTGGGGCGGACCTCGATCCCGCGGTGGCGTTGTTCCACAGCCTCTCCGATGGGACCCGTCTGGCAATCGCAACCCGCCTCGCGCACGGTGGCGAGGCCCGGGTGGCGGATCTGATGGCGGAGCTGGGGTTGGCGCAATCGACGGTCTCCGCGCACGTGGCGTGCTTACGGGACTGTGGGCTCGTCGAAGGCCGCCCGCAGGGGCGGCAGGTGTTCTACAGCCTGGCCCGACCGGAGCTGATGGACGTGCTCGCCGCCGCCGAAACCCTCCTGGCAGCGACCGGAAACGCGGTTGTGTTGTGCCCGAACTACGGCACCGACGCCACCACCTCCTGCTGCACAACGGGCGACACGAAGGCGGGGGTGCGGCGATGAGCGACGCATGCGGATGCGGGCACGACGAACCGGCCAGTGAGGACGAGCAGGCTCCGGAGCACTGGTGGCAGGTGCGGGAGCTGCAGGCTGCCGCCGCGGCCGCGGTGTTCCTGCTCGCCGCGTACATCACCAGCTGGTCCGGCGGCCCCGAACCGGTCGCGCTCGCCCTGGAGTGGGTGGCGCTGCTGATCGGGGCGTGGACATTCGTCCCCTCGACCCTGAGCCGGTTGGCGAAGGGCAAAATTGGCGTCGGCACCCTGATGACGATTGCTGCGGTCGGCGCGGTGATCCTCGGCGAGGTCGGCGAAGCCGCGATGCTCGCTGTGCTGTTCTCCATCAGCGAAGGCCTTGAGGAGTACGCCGTCGCCCGCACCCGCCGCGGGCTGCGGGCGCTACTAAATCTGGTCCCGGACTCCGCGACCGTGCTCCGCGACGGCACCCCGGTCACCGTCTCCCCGGCGGAATTGGCCGTCGGGGACCAGATGTTGGTCAAACCCGGCGAGCGGATCGCCACCGACGGCACCATCACCGAAGGCCGCACCGCACTGGATGTTTCGGCGATCACCGGCGAATCCGTGCCTGTCGAAGCCGGACCCGGCACGCAGGTCTACGCCGGGTCGATCAACAGCACCGGCGCCCTGAGCGTGCATGTCACCAGCACGGCGGAGAACAACTCGCTGGCCAAGATCGTGCAGATCGTCGAGGCCGAACAGTCCCGCAAGGGCGACGCGCAACGCCTCGCCGACCGGATCGCCAAGCCCCTGGTACCGGCGATCATGATCTTCGCCGCCGCCATTGCGATCCTCGGCTCCCTGCTCGGTGACCCGGCCACGTGGATCGAACGGGCCCTGGTCGTGCTCGTCGCCGCGTCGCCGTGTGCGCTGGCGATCTCTGTGCCGGTGACCGTGGTCGCGGCGATCGGCGCCGCCAGCAAGATCGGCGTCCTGGTCAAAGGAGGTGCCGCCCTCGAAGCCCTCGGCCGGGTCCGCACCGTCGCCCTCGACAAGACCGGCACTCTGACCGCGAACCGGCCCACCGTCGTCGACATCGCCACCACCCCCACCGACACCGCTGCTCCTAGCACCGGGAGCAGCCTGGGCGACCGCACTCCGGGCCAGGAGCGGGTGCTCGCCGTCGCCGCGGCGCTGGAAGCGCACAGCGAACACCCGCTCGCCCGCGCGATCCTCGCCGCCCACGGCGAGACCACCGCCGCGCGCGATGTGCAGGCTGTTCCCGGGGCCGGCCTGACCGGCCTCGTCGACGGACGGCCCGCGCGGCTGGGCCGTCCCGACTGGATCGAGCCCGGCCCGCTCGATGAGCGGGTCGCGGCCATGCAGGCCGACGGCGCCACCGCCGTCCTGATCGAACACGACGGTCAGGTCATCGGCGCGGTCGCCGTCCGTGACGAGCTTCGCCCCGAAGCCGGCGCGGTAATCGAGCACCTGCACCGCATCGGCGCCACGGTCGCGATGCTCACCGGCGACAACACCGCCACCGCCAACGCGCTGGCGAAGATCGCCGGCATCGACGACGTACACGCCGACCTCCGCCCCGAAGACAAGGCCCGCATCATCGGCGACCTCCGAACGAGCTCGTTCACCGCTATGGTCGGCGACGGCATCAACGACGCTCCCGCCCTGGCCACCGCCGACCTCGGCATCGCCATGGGCGCAATGGGATCGGACGTAGCGATCGAAACCGCCGACGTCGCCCTCATGGGCGAAGACCTCCGCACCCTCCCGCAGGCACTCGATCACGCCCGCCGCGCCCGGAAGATCATGCTGCAGAACGTCGGCCTGTCCCTCGCCCTGATCGCGATCCTCATCCCTCTCGCGCTGTTCGGGATACTCGGCCTCGCCGCCGTCGTCGCCGTCCACGAACTCGCCGAGATCGTCGTCATCGCCAACGGAGTCCGCGCCGGCCGGGTCAAAGCGCTAGCCCGGGCGAGGACCGGAACTGGCCAGCGGACTCCGTCCGTAGTGACGGTCGGGCAGTGATCACCGCGGTTCCGGTGGCGCACCGCCGCGTACGCCTCACACGGCGGTGCGGGCTGCTGGCCGTCGCTGTCGGACTCGCGGCCACCGATCTGGCCGTCAAGGCATGGGCCACAAGCGCGCTCGCGGACGGCGCAGTCATCGGAACGGGGCCGGTGCAGCTGCGGCTGGCATTCAATCCGGGCGCGGCGTTTTCGATCGCCGCCGATGCCCCGGCATGGGTGCTGCCCACAGTCACCGGAATCATCACCTTCATCGTCGCGGTCACCTCCTGGCGGATGGCGCCAGGCACCGGGCACCTCGGGCGGCTGGGGTTAGCAGCGATCCTCGGCGGGGCAAGCGCCAATCTCATCGATCGGTTCCCCGACGGAGTGGTCACTGACTATCTCCACACCGGTTGGTGGCCAACGTTCAACCTCGCTGACACATTCATCGTCGGCGGCGCTGCCATCTTGATCACCCTCACCGCATTCAGGAGTCCCGACGAACGAGCGCAGCATTCACCCGAGCGCTGACCCCCCCCCCCGATCCGGCGCAGGGCCCGGCTGGCCGCGCTGGTCACTGCCCGGCTCACCGTCTGCCCGGAGTCTCGATGGTCCGCTCCCAGAGGAAACGCCAGAGACTCCTCGCTGCCGGATACAGAATCTGATCCGCTTGTAGCGCGCACCCATGAAGACTGAGAACAGACATCAGGTTCATACATTCCGGGCGCTACCCCGAAGGCAACCCCCGGCCTGATGAGACCGATCCTCATTCCCGCCGACATCGCCTCTACGTTGAACGTATGACCAGACCAACCAAGTTCGCGTGGGCGTTCTTCGTAACCATTATCGTCGGTATCGGAGTCGCCGTCCTCGTCGATCAGGACACTTCCACACCCGCCCCGTCCGATACCGCCGCGGTGTCTGATCTGGTGGCCCGGCCCGACAGTCCTCGGCTGACGTCGCCTGCGCAGAGCCGGGCGCAATTCGTCGAGTTCCTGGACTTCGAGTGCGAAGCCTGCGGAGCCATCTACCCGGTCATCGAGGATCTGCGGCGAACCTACGGCGACCGCGTTACGTTCGTCGTCCGCTACTTTCCGATGCCCGGACACTTCAACGCCGAACGTGCTGCTCGCGCGGTCGAAGCCGCCGCCCAGCAGGGGCGGTTCGAGCAGATGTACCAGCGCATGTTCACCACCCAAACCCATTGGGGCGAACAGCAAGTCCCCGCTGACGACCTGTTCCGTAGCTTCGCCGTCGACCTCGATCTCGATATGGCGGCCTTCGACACGGTCTACAACAGCCCGGCCACGCTCGAACGGATCCGCGCCGACGTCGCTGACGGTCTGGCTCTCGGGGTCCAAGGCACCCCCACATTCTTCCTCGACGAGAATCGGCTACAACCGAACACGATCGACGACCTCACCGCGGCGGTGCGTGCAGCGGCGTCTGAATGATCTCAGGGGCTAGGCGGCAGCCTCCGCGATGGGCGGGCCGGCGCCCCTCGGAGTCCATTCTCGGCCATCACGGATGAGTGCCCACACAACATCAATCAACCGTCTGGCCAGCGAGATGAGCGCATGCACGTGAGAGCGGTTCTCGCGTCGTTTGCGCTGGTAGAACTCCCGTGATGGTCCGTCGCGTTGCGAGCTGTTGAGTGCGGCCATGTAGAACACCTTCCGCAGACCCCGGTGGTAGCGCTGCGGTCTACGCAATGTGCCCCGCCGGTTACCTGAATCATGCGGGACGGGAGCAAGACCGGCGTAGGCAGCCAGTTTGGCAGCCGAGCCGAACGACGTGAGGTCGCCACCAGTGAACGCGATGAGTTCGGCACCACTTCGGGTGCCGATACCGGGTACGGATTCAAGAATCCGGGCGTGGCGGTCTCGGCGGAACACCTCGGCGATCTGTTTATCCAGGTAGGTGATCTGGCGAGTGAGCGCCATCAGCGAGGTAGCCGCCTGCTGCACCAGCAATGCCGTGGTCGCCTCACCAGGCAGAGCGACGGTCTGCGCGGCCGCGGCGGCACGCGCCTTGCTGATCATCTTCGGGATGGTCGGCCGGCGGACTCCTTGACCGCGTAGGTGGTCGTAAATCTCCTCGTCGGAGACCCCATCAATCGCCGACGGTGTGGTGAAGCGGGTGACGAACGCCAAACCAGTCAACGTCGAGTAGTCGAAGCACCGTTCGAGACCGGGGAAGATGCGGGTCAGCAGGCCGCGCAGTCGATTGATGCCTCGTGTGCGTTCGGTGACCAAGTCGCGGCGATGCCCGGTCAACAGGTCGAGTTCGATCGCGACGTCATCAGGGACCGCGACCGTCGCGAGATCACCACGCAGGCGCGCGGTCTGGGCGATCACCACCGCGTCGCGGGCGTCGGTTTTGCCTTCGCCGGCGAAAGCGCCGGTCATGCTGTGCACAACGCGACCAGGTACATAGCGAATGTGTTGGCCGCGGCGGGACAACACCCCTCGGAGGAGGGCCGATTCCGGCGCGGTCATGTCGATCGCCCACACCACCGATTCGACACGGCACGCCTGGTCCACAATCGCTTCGATGGCCGCCTGATCGTTCGGTACCCGACGTGACCACAGCACCGTCCCCGCGTCGTCCACAGCGGCGGCGTGGTGTGCGTGACGGCCGACATCGATTCCTACCCAGATTGTTTCGACCACATGAACCTCTCTGCTCGAACCTGTTGACCTCGTCAGGGGTTGTTTCGCCGGCGCACCTTTACACAGCGACAAGTTCGCGAACACTTCTCAATCAGCGGCCGAAACGACCCGTCACGGTCCGGGGTGGCCTTCCACGCCGAGCCACCGAGGGCACACAGGTGATTGTCGAGCCACGCCCCGAACCGCGGACGAGCGTCCGAGGCGACCGCCCCGGACGTACTCCAACGTAAAGGTGACTGTGGGCGTGCCGTCTGCAGACATGGTGTGTGGGTGTGAATCGGTATGTCGGCGGTGCACTGAAGGCACTCAGCACACAGTCTCAGCGAACTCTCAGGTTGGACCTGGCGAATCGTGCCACACGCGGCCGTATTCCTCCGCTTGGGCGTCTGACCAGTGCCGTCCCGCTGACCGCTCAGCCGAGGTCAGCCGCGAATTGGACCGTTCCCCAACGCGTCGAATCTGACGAATCCGGTCACTACCGCCTGTCACAGACTGTTCTCAGGGATACTTGAACGATGTACGAGGGGACCCCCGATCGCGTGACACCGTCGCCGCTCATTACACGCGCGCGCCCAGCGTTCTTCCTACTGGCTCGTCCGACGGGATCCGCCGATACTCTGCCGGCGTCGATCGGCGAGCCGGACGTGTTCTACTCCGAGGCGCAGGCACTCGATGCACTCGACATCCACTTCGCCTGGTGTGCCGCCCGTTTCGACGCCGACGTCGTCGACAACGCGCAGTGGTACCTGCAGAGCGCAATGGTCGGGCCACGCATCGCCACCGCACTCGGCGAGGTCTATCTCGCCACCGACACCGAGACCGGCGAGGTCAACGCCGCCGCGGGCGCGTTCCTCACCGAGAGCGAGGTGGTGCACTGGGCCCCGTTCGTCGACGCAGTGGCACCGCGCATTCCGAACAGCCGCGTTGCTAGTGCCGACCTTGCCGACGGCTCCATTCCCGGCTCGATTTCCAAGACCGGGCCGGGCCGACTCCGACTCGCCTACCGCGGCGACGCCGAGGTCTCCTTCTCGCAGGTCTGGTTCGCCCCGATGGATTCGACACGGGTGTACCCCAAGCGCATCCACATCGGCGACGACGCTCTCTGAGTTCTGCCCCCACATGGCGCCGACCTCGCCGTACCGACCGCCGTTCAGCTGAATGACGTGGTGATACGCCATGGCGATTCATTGCGATAGTCGGTGAGAGGCCCGCGCTTCGTCGAGTCACGATTGCCTGTTCGAGTCGTCGTCGGATCGAGCACCTATCGGGTCCAGTCATCGAGAGGAACGGTCATGCGCATCGATCAGCCCGACGTCAGACGAAACCGAACACGGCTCGCGAGGGCGTGCGTACTCGGTTCTGCCGCAATCGCGTTGGCGCTGACGGCGACCGGCTGCGGCCCCGACGAGAACTCATCCGCGACGCCCAGTCCGTCGGCACCTGTCGTCGTGACGTCGACCGTCACCGAATCCGAAACCGTCCCCGGCACCACGGACCCGACCGAGGTCGACTCTGCCGCACCCGTGAACCCTCGCACGCCCGTGAATACCGTGACGGCATCAGCAACCCCGAAAGCTCCCTCTGGCGCCGGCGCTTTCACCGGGGCGTGGGTGGGTCACACGCGAGATATGAATCTCAACGCCGACGGCACCGGCGACATGTCGGTATCGATCGGTGCCGCCGACGGCGAGAAGTGGGCACTCACCTGGAGCGCTGACTCCAGCGGCGCCACCATGACGCTCGGAGAACAGATCTCGAAGCACGGCGAAGGTCTGGGAGACAACTCGATGCACGCGGGCGCCGTCTATCACGGTGTGCTGGTGAAGGATTCACAAGCAGTCACCTATATGCAGATGGCCGGCTTCACCGCCGCCGGACACTCCCTGCCCTGGTGCAACCAGGACAAGTATGGCTACTCACGGGAGTGCGGAGCCTGATCTCCCCCGCCACGACAGAGACCCTGCGAGAATAGGGAACTACGCGCCGCAGTCGCGGGCGTAATCGTCCTTGCGGCAGAACGCAATCGAGTCCTGTCCGGGATGCAGTGACATCAGCAGAACCGTGTGTCCTTCCCGCTTACCCAACGCACCCTCGAACTGCTTCCCGGCGGCCAGCAGTCCATAGCTGCCCTCACCGATCTTCTTGGTCTGTGCCTTGACCTCGGTCAGGATGCCGCAGTCGGGGAACACGGTGGTCTTCTGCGCTTTCCAGCCCAGCGTCCACGTCTCACTGTTCGACGCACCGCTGCCGAGTGTGATGGTTCCGGAACGTTGTCGCGCAGATCGATCGACCGCCCGTGCCCAACCCACTGCCCCGTGTACGGCGCACGATCCGAGCACGCTGACGTCGGCGCCGACGAAGCGGGCGGCGCCGCGTATCGCGGGTCCTTGGTGCCTCCCGCGTGAGCGGCAGCAGGCATCGACAGGACCACCGCGGCAGCACAGAGTGCAGCGGCGCCGGCGGAACGGGAGAACTTCATGGACGACCTCCGAGATTCGGACAAACGGAACAGTACTGCGCCACTGGACGGTACCCAGCCCGGCGCTCTGCCGATGTCACTCGATCAGGGGAAAGTCGACGTTTGCGTACGAACGGACCACACGGCTTGTCGCCAGTGGGCAGCACGGCGGAAGGCGTCACGGGTCATCTGCCGGACCGGCACGCGCCCGTGCTGACGCCGCTCGGATTCCCAACGCCCCCAACGACACCGAGACACGCACACCGACCACGACATCCTCACCGACGACCGTGCACTCGAAGACCTCCGCCCGCGGCCGCTGCTCGACGGTGAGCGATCTTGCCGTGGCACACGGATCATTCTGCGCCGCAACATGATCTGCCGCAGCCGCCAACGCCGCGAGGTCGGCCGCCGACTGCGCCCGATGACGAGCCAGCGTCGCCGCACCCACGTAAATGACCAACACGATCAGTGCCGCGATACCCGCGATCGCACCCGCCGCAGCCACGGTGGCGTAGCCGCCCTCGTCGCGGAGAAGTCGAGTGAGGCGTGAATCCCGCTGCGCCCGCGCCGCACCCGCCAAGCGGCGGTTCACCGCACCACCCCCGGCGCGACGTCGACCTGGTCAGAACCGTCGGGCTCAGGGACCGCGACAGCCCGCGCAGACAATGTCAGACCGGGCACCATAGGCGCACCACGACGGACTTCGACGACGATCCGATCCTCCTGCGCCGCAATGGAGATCTGCGCCCCCGGCACGATCTGCTCGCCGGCGGCGCGGGCCTGATCATCACCCGCAGCCGTCAGCCGAGCCACCTCACGGGCGGCATCGGTACAGCGGATCTGGGTGGTCACCGCCGTGACCACACCCACCGCGAGAATCACCACGATCACGACAGCCGAGATCGCGTAGGCTCCCTCGATCGTGACCATCCCCGACTCGTCGTCGACAATCCGCCGCGGCCGCATCTCAACCCACCGACGTGTTGAGCGCCTTGGTGATGATCCCGGTCAGCGCGCTGACGATATTGTCGCCACTGACCACTGTGTACAAGATCGCCCCGAACGCGGCTGCCGCAATCGTCCCGATCGCATACTCTGCCGTACTCATGCCTTCGTCGTCGGTGATCAATCTGGTCAGGTTCACGTTGGTACGACCCGCGATTCGCTCGATTCCGCTTCGGGTCGCGTCAAGGATCTTCATGATGTGCCTTTCGGTTGAGGTGAAACTAGTTGGTACTGCACTGCTTTGACGTTGAGAACCCGCGCAGAGATCCATCGAGTTTTCTACAGACCAGAGAGTGTCGAGCCTGCGAGGCCGATCACAACCGGAACGATGCCGAGACACACGAACGCCGGGAGAAAGCACAAGCCGAGCGGCCCGCTGACCAGCACACCGGCCCGCTCCGCACGAGCAAGCGCTTCGTCGTGGGCGCGACGCCGGGTCTCGGCAGCGAGCTCACCTACCTGAGCCGACAGCGCAGACCCAGCACGAGCCGACCGCCGAGCGAGCATCGACAACTGTTCGAAATAGTCTGTGTCGGAGGACTTTCGGCGCGCGGACAGATCTCCCAGCGGCGTCGACCACGCGCGCTCGGGCTCGGCGCCGAGCTCAAGTAGCTCCGCAGTAGCGGTCAGCGGCTCCGCCAACGTCGCCGGTGCTGTCTGCGCGACCGCGAGTGCGGAGGCGGGGACCGTGAGACCCGCACGCAGACACACCGCGAACAGGTCGAGGCCTGCGGCAACGGCGAACGGATCGTCGACCTCACGGTTCCTGCCGAGCCACCGCGCTTCGCCCGATGGACGGTCCGGTGGCTCGACAACCCGATACAGCAGCCACCGTCGCGGCGGCAGGGTCAGCAACGCCACTGCGAGCAGCAACATCGCCACCGTCATCCGCGCACCACCTTGTCTGTGATGCGTTCGGTCCACACCATGCCCGCCGCGACGAGCGCCGTGCCGATCACCAACAGCATGCCGCCGAGACCTCCGCCGAGTAGAACCTGGATCGGGCGTGCGCCCGTCGCCTGGCCCAGCGCGATCCCGAGAAGCGGAAGTCCGGCCAGCACAACGGCGGTCGCGCGCGGACCCGCGAGACCTGCACGCGTGCGCTCGGTGAATGCGCGTCGCGCGGCGAGGTCGGCGCGTAGCGACTCGAGCAACTCCCCCATCGGAACGCCCGAATGCTCTGCGGTCCGCCACGCGACGGCGATCCGCCGCCACGAGCCCTCTGAAACCGAACTCCCGGAATCCGAACCAGACACGTGCCCTCGACCATCAGACACCTCGTCGACGACGACGCTGCCACCGAGTTCTGCGCGCGCAGCCAGGACGGTCAGCCCCTCGGCCACCTCCGATGGCACCTCTCTTCCCCGCGAGATCTCCTGCGCTGCAACAGCACATGCGTGAGCCGGCGGTGCTCCCACCGACAGCTCAGCGATCATCAGCGCCAGAGCGGTCAGCATCTCGTCGCGCTGAGTCTCGTGATCAGCCGCTCGACCCCTGCGCCGACGAAGCCAGACGACCAGTCCCACCGCAATCGACGCCGCCACAGCACCGGCGATCCCTCCGACGAGCAATGCCACCAACGGGGCACAGATCAGCCCAAAGGCACTCGGCTGCAACCGGGCCCACCGCGTCGCCGCCGTCCCCGTCAGCGTGGACATACGGTGCTCGACCCGACTCGTCGGCCACCACATCACCGCGACCGCAAGCGTCGCCAGCACGATACTCATGCGCGTTCCTCGACCATCGCGTCGAACACGGCACGATGGTCGGTGAATCCACTGTTGCGCAGCCAGATCGGCAGTATCGTTACCCACCCGTCGGCGTTCCGTGATACCAGTCCGATTTCGACAATCCCCCGCGCGCCACCGGCCGTGCGACTCACCCCGACAACTATTCGAACAGCTGCGGCAAGCTGTGAGTGCAAGGCTTCCCGGTTCATTCCCCCAAGTGCCGCAAGCGCTTCCATGCGGGCGGGAACCTCCGACGTCGAGTTCGCGTGCAACGTCCCGCCGCTACCCTCGTGACCAGTGTTGAGCGCGGTGAGGAGGTCGATCACCTCGGCGCCGCGAACCTCTCCGACGATGATGCGGTCGGGACGCATTCGCAGCGCCTGACGGACGAGAACACGCACCGGAACCTCGCCCATCCCTTCGACATTCGACGTTCGCGCGACGAGACGCACCACATGCGGATGCGCAGGGGCGAGTTCCAAGGCGTCCTCGACGCACAGCACTCGATCGGTCGGGGCCATCGCACCGATCAGCGCGTTCAGCAGCGTCGTCTTACCCGAGCCGGTCCCGCCGACAATGAGAAAGGCGAGACGTGCGGCGACCATCGCTTCGAGCACCTCGACCAACTCGGGCGGGACCGCCCCCGACGCGATCAGTCCCGCCATATCCATTCCTGCGGTGCGCAATACCCGTAGCGAGATGCACGTGCCGTCCGCGGCCAGCGGAGGGATGACCGCGTGGAGTCGTACGGTGAGTCCGCGTCTGCCGAGTGAGGTGAGCTGGGCGTCGACCCACGGTTGCGCGTCGTCGAGACGTCTACCAGCGCCGAGCGCCAGCCGACTCGCGAGTCGTCGAACTGCCGCGTCGTCGTCGAAGGTGATACCTGTCGGTTCGAGACCACCGCCGCGATCGACCCAGACCCGCTGCGGTCCGACGACGAGCACGTCGGCGACGCCGGGCTCGGCGAGAAGCACTTCGAGTCGGCCCGCACCCGTCAGTTCGGTCTGCAGATGTCGCAGTGCCGCAAGCAGATCGGTGTCGCCGAGGACACCACCCGACTCGGCGCGAATAGCCTCCGCGATGACCGCGGCCGTCGGTTCGGCCGACTCCTTGGCGAGGCGTTCGCGCACCCGGTCGATCAGAGCGTCGTCGGAGGTCGCATTGGTCGACTGCAGCCGTGAAACTCTCTGTGGCGCCGCACTACTCATGATGCCGCCACTCGGGCGTCGGTGAATCGCGAGTACACGGCTGACGCTGCTCGGCCCAGCGGACTGCGCGGCGCGACCCGCAGGCGTCCGGCCTCGAGGCGCATGGCCAGGCGCGGGTCGGGTCGGCACGCGGCGATCAACGGCACACCGACGGCGTCGGCAACCTGAGCCGCTCGCAACCCGCCAGGAGACGGCCCGCGGATCACGAGCTCGACGCGTGGGCACGACGTCAACAATCGAGCGATCAGCAGACGTGCGGCGGCAGTTCCCGCGACAGTCGGTGTCGTCACGACCACCACCAACTCGGCCGACTCGGCAACCGCGCGGACCACGGGGGTATCGGCACGCGGGAGGTCTGCGATCACGAGGTCGCCATGAGCGCGACCGGCGTCTACCGCTGCGAGCACGGGCCCACGGGTGAGCGGTCGGATGTCGTCACGCCTACCGGTCACCAGCGCGAGCCTGTCGTTGTAGCGCGGCAACGCATTTCGGAGCGAGGCACCGCTGACCGCACCCTCGTCGAAGGACAGGTCTTGCCACCGGAGCCCTTCGCGCGCCTCCACTCCGAGCGTGAGATCCAACCCTGCCCCGAGTTCGTCGATGTCGAGGAGCAACACCCGCTCTCCGCTCTCGACGGCGGCGAGCGCGCTCGCGACGGCGAGTGTCGACGCTCCGGCCCCGCCGTGCGCCGGAATGAACGCCAACGCTCCTGCCTGGCGTGACGCCGGCAGCCGCAACTCGGTGAGAATCCGCACCAGGTGAGACTCGTCTTCTGGAAGAACCGCGGAGTCGACGGCGCCGAGATCGAGCGCACCGCGCCACGTCGCGGAAGCGGGTTCGGCATCGGAGATCAGCACGACGCCGCCACGTCGTGGCAGCGAGCTCGGCGCGAGTGTCGCGACTGCGGGCGGATCGAGCACGACCGCCCGCGTTCTCAGCCAGTCCCGTCTGCACTCACGTGCGTCGCCTGGGATCAACCGATATCCCGCTGCTGCGGCGCACCGGGCAACGTCGTCGTGCAGGTGTTCGGCCACGAGGGCGAGGAGGTCGTCGGACATGAACTGAGCATGCGTCGCATCGGTCGCCGGTACGCCCGCCACCGCAAGGAGTGGGCACATCTGTGGACTGAGGCGTGCTTGTGGATGAGACGCACGCGCGACTCGATGGGCGGTTCGATGTAAGCAGATTCACTATACTGAATCTGCTCAACAATGGTGTACGCTCATCACATTGATTGACCGCAGATTGACGCGTCCAGATCCGCCCAGCCCGGCGATTGAACGCGGCCACCCGCCGCGCCGAAAAATGAAAGACCCCAGACAGAGGACCTGTCTCTTATACACATCTGACGCTGCCGACGATCGCAT
>NZ_LZTE01000043.1:0-21523 GCF_001665925.1 Gordonia sp. 852002-50816_SCH5313054-c | reverse complement strand
CCCACCTCACCTAGACCGCAACAGCAAGCACACAAAAATCAGGAGTCACGTTCTTACACAAACATCTTGACAAGCTCGCGACCGCGGCACACGCATTTTCCGCGGGCACCACCTTCGAGGCCACCGGGAATCGGGAGAACACATCGATAGCCAGCAGCAGTTTGAATCGTTGCCGGCCCGGGCCGCGTAGCTCGGTGGCATCCCACGACCACAATTGCCCGGGCGCGGTGGCCACGACCCGCGGGGTGCTGCGACTGCACCCGGACACACGTTTGCGGTGGCGGCGGTCACCCACCAACTGTGCCTTCTTCGCGACCCGATAGAACGTGCGTTGACTCGACGACAGCAACCCGGCATCGAAAGCGCGCCAATAGGTTTGGAACACCGACAGGTCGGCGTAATCGGGGCTGCACAACACATCGATCAGGTGGGCGTGTTCGTCGTCAGACAACGCCGCGGGCTGGATACGCGCCGACTGCGGCCGCGGAGCGGTGACAGGCGTGTAATGGCGATAGCCACGCGTGATCCGGTAGTAGCTAGATCTGGCCACCCCGAGCAACACGCATGCTGCGGCAACCGACACACCGACAGTGTGCAGCGCGGTGACCGTCGCGATCACGACAGCCCTTTGCTGTTCAACCATTCCCGATACTGCTCGACACTCATCAACGCTGGCGGGATCTGCTCGTCGCTGTCGGTCGAGCCCTTGGTGATCCCCTCCAAGAGCTCGAATGCTTTTCCCAACACTTCCTGCGCGGCCTCAGCTTGAGCGACCTTGGACTTCAATCGCTCATTCTCGGCCCGCAAACGCGCCAGTTCCGCGCGATCACGACTGTTCATCATTCTTCGCCCACCGTCCTTGCTCACCGCCGTGAGCATCGACGCTTCGAACTCGCCACGATCACGAGCCCGCACCCAATCGATCATCGTTCCCTGAGGCAGGCCACGCTCACGCAGAAACCGGGTCTTCGACCCACGCTCCACACAACGTTCCCACTCCTGCAACGCCTCGACCTTGTAAGCCACGGTGTAACAGGTCCGACCTCCCGGCGTACGCCAGGTCTGCGGTTGATTCATCACTACTCCGATTCCCCGCACCACCGCCACCAGATGTCTCACCACCAGGCTGGCAACCGACGAACAACGCGGGGAAAGGGACAGAACCCACGGAAGGATTCTTTCCGCTACTTTCTGCGCCGCGGAGAGCTCCTTCCCCCACTTTCTGCGCGCCCGCGGACTCCTTCCCCGACTTCCTGCGGGGCGGCAGACCCCTTCCCCGACTTCCTGCGCGGCGGAGAGCTCCTTCCCCTAGTTTCTGCGCAGCCGCCGGCTTCGCACCCAGCGGCGCGCACCCAGCGCGTCGCTCCGCCGCTGACCTGCGACATCCCGGCGCGCGCCTACACTTGGTCGTATGGCGATAGTGAACCGCGGGTTCGTGGGGCGTCGCGATCGGATGGCCGATCGGCTGCCGCCGGGGCAGTACTCGACCGTCGACTTCCCGGTGCTGTCCGCCGAGCCGACGCCGGCGCTGCCCCATGAGCGGTGGCGGTTGACGATCCAGTCGTCGGATCATCGTGCGCACAGTCTCGGCTGGTCCGACTTCCGCGACCTCCCGCACCAGGACATCACCACCGATATCCATTGCGTCACACGCTGGTCCAAATTCGACACTCGGTGGCGCGGGGTGTCATTCGACGACTTGTTGTCGACGCTGCCCTGGGCACCGGACGCCTACGTGATGGCACACTGCTACGGCGGATACACCACCAACGTGCCGCTCGCTGACCTCACCGACGGAAAGGCCTGGCTGGCAGACACTTTCGACGGTGAGCCCCTTGCGCCCGAACACGGCGGACCGGTGCGGCTGCTCGTTCCGCACCTGTACTTCTGGAAGAGTGCGAAATGGGTTCGGCGCCTTCGGTTTATGCCCGATGACGTGCCGGGCTTCTGGGAAGAGCGCGGTTACCACATCTACGGCGACCCCTGGCGAGAGCAGCGCTACTCGTGACACCGCCACTCGCGAATCCGCTGCCCGCGACACCACTGCCCGAGAATCCACTGCCCGTGAAACCACCACGGCCACGCGCGACGCCGAGAGGGTGACGGCAGTGGACTGGCAGATCACGACCGTGGTCGGCTCGCAAATGCAAACGCCCACAGCGCGTTCGCTGCGACTCGCGCTCAGTGAACCGATGAGCGCCGACGCAGGCGCGCACGTCGACATCCGACTCACCGCGGAGGACGGATACTCGACGGCGCGGCCCTACTCGCTGTCCGATGTCCGCGAGAGCCGCACCATCGAGGTGACCGTCGAGAAGGTCGACGACGGCGAGGAGTCCCCGTACCTCGTCGACGTCGTCGAAGTGGGAGAACCGCTCGAGATCAGCGGACCCAACGGGCAGTGGTTTACGTGGAACCCGTCGGAGACACGGCCGGTCCAACTCATCGGCGGCGGGTCGGGGATCGTGCCGCTGATGTCGATGATCCGCCTGCGCGAGGTGAGTGCGCCGTTGACGCCCTTCAACCTCGTGTACTCGCTGCGGGAGCCGAGCCGCCGCTACTTCGCCGACGAGCTGAATCAGTTGGTCGCGCACAATCGGTTGCCTGTCAACATCTTTCACACGCGAGTGGCTGCGGACGAGGAGCGTCGTCGACCTGGCCGCGTGACCGTCGACGAACTCGCCGCAGCGACGTTCCCACCCGAGCGGGAGCCCATCGTCTACGTCTGCGGACCCAACGGGTTCGTCGAACATTGCGCTCGAGCAATGCTCGACGCTGGACACGACGCCGCACGAATCAGAACCGAGCGTTTCGGCTAGGGCAGCGTTGACAGAAGGAGGCAGGGATGGCAACGAAGAACGCGCTCGTCGTCGGGGCGTCGAGGGGGTTGGGCCTCGGCCTGACCACGCGCCTGCTTGAACGCGGGTGGCGTGTCACGGCCACCAGCCGACACGCTGGCGGCGACTTGGAAGCACTTGCCACGCAGTGGGACGGCGCTCTGACGGTGGAGACCGTCGACACCAACGACGCCGCGTCGGTGGATGCGCTACATAAGAGGTTGTCCGACAAAGTCTTTGACCTCATCTTCGTCAATGCGGGGATCACGCATGATCGGTGGGAGACGGTCGCCGACGTATCGACGGAGACCTTCGACCGCGTCATGGTGACCAACGCGCTCAGTCCGATGCGCTTCGTCGAACGGTTCCGTGATCTCGTGCCTGCGACTGGAACCATCGGCGTGATGTCGTCGGGCCAGGGCAGCATCACGAACAACACTCGGGTGACGGGATGGGAGATCTACCGCGCGAGTAAGTCGGCGCTGAATCAGCTCATGCGAAGCTTCGCCGCCCGCACCTCCGACGACCCGCGCACACTGCTCCTGATGGCACCCGGCTGGGTCAAGACCGACCTCGGCGGGTCCGACGCCGCGCTGACCGTCGACGAGAGCACACGTGGCGTCGCCGACGTCCTGGAAGCGCAGGCGGGTGCGGGCGGGCTGCAATTCTTGGACTACCGGGGCCAGACAGTGCCCTGGTAGGTCGGGCAGACGGACGAGGGCGTCGCGTATTGCGTGTGTTCCATTACTTGTCAGACAAGTACATGTATGCGTAGGGTTGGCGCGGCGTCAATCGAAGGAGTCTGCGCATGTCGAGAACCGCGAGGCCGAAAGCAGTTCGGCCAACCACGACAGGTGAGCGGGTCGTCGAGCCATCAGTTCCCACCCAGCTCGGGGTCGGCGCCATGGGAGGAGTAATCGGTGGATTGCTCGGCGGCGGAAGCGGTGTGTTCTACGTTCCTGTTCTGGAGAAGATCACAAACCTCTCGCGGCACACGCTGCATGGCACCGCAGGAGCCGCGAACATCGCTGTCACTGGTGTGGGAGCAGCGACGTTCGGCCTGGTCGGCGGGTCGATCGACTTCAGAGCAGGTGCCGGAATGGTCGTCGGAGCGACGTTGGGTGCGGTACTCGGTGCCAAGTTGATCCTGCGCCTGCCCGCATCGGTTCTTCGGTGGCTCTTCGTGGCGATTCTGTTGCTGACCAGCGCAAAACTTTTGCTCGACGTCACCGGCTACGACCCGCTGCAGGGGTCGGCCGTGGTTCCTGAGGCGTGGATCGCAAGCCGGTGGTTCGTAGTCCCGACGTCGCTGGTTCTCGGCTTCGTGATCGGCGCGTGGGCCGCAGGTATGGGACTGGGCGGGGGACTCTTGGCCGTTCCGGCTCTGATGCTGCTGTTCGGTACCGATCTCCCTACTGCGGAAGGGACGTCGTTGTTGATGTTCTTTCCCAACGCGATCGTGGGTACCATCACACACGCCCGACAGGGGACTGCCGACCTGCGACTGGGCCTCAATCTCAATATTGGCGCGCTGCCCGGCGCCGTTGCCGGTGTGTTGATCGCGCTGGCACTGAACGTCAAGATCCTGAGCATTGTGTTCGCGGTCTTCGCGATGACCATCGGCGTTCGCGAGATCTATCGCATGCGGCGTGAGCGTGTGGCCCGGCGTGAGCGGTTCGTCGAGATCGCTGACCTATCATCATCGGAGCAAACTGTTTTCAACAATTCGACCCCGATCGACCAACACGCAACGGATTAGGACTTTGGAAGCGCTCTCTCGAACTCCGCTGTCGGAGCAGGCCGCACGCGCCCTGCTCGACGACGTTCGGCGAGGGCGATGGGCTGTCGGCGAGCAACTGCCCGGCGAGGTCTCGCTGGCGCAGGAACTGTCAGTGGGTCGGTCGACGATCCGCGAAGCAATTCGGCGCCTGGCAGCGCGTGGAGTGCTGACCACCAAACAGGGGGTCGGGGTTTTTCTCGCCGCGACCGAGCCCACACAACCGTGGGATCAACTCGCCGAGATCGCTGAGATCACCGACCTCCTGCAGGTTCGCGTCGCCATCGAATCACGGGCTGCCGCACTCGCGGCGGTCAAGCACAACGACGACGACGCGCGCATCATCCGAACGGCACTGGCGAACCGCAATGCGCTGCTCGCGGGAGCACCGCAAGCCCTTGCCGCAGAAGACATTCGATTGCACCAGGTCGTTGTCGCAGCGTCGCATAACGAGCTGCTGATCACACTCTTCGACGGTTTGCGAGCCCGACTGGTGGCGGCGATGACCGACATGCTCACCATGATGCCCGTCGACGCATCTGACGCAGCAGAACACGCCGCCGTCGTCGACGCGATACTCACACGCGATGCTGATCACGCCGAAACACTTACGCGCGCACACCTTCTGGGACTTGCGAGTGCTCTGGATCAGGGGGCGTCTAGGGCCGGATCTCATCGGGATGGGAAGCGGACGGAACGAGTCGGTCGACGACAGAAACACGTGTAACTGACACCTGCGAGCAGAACTTCGCGCGCATATGTCAGAAACACGTGTTTCTTGCAGACCGTGGGCGGCCGGGCAGATCGGCAGACCGCCCCAGCCCTCACGCCACCGCGAGCGCGTCGACGGGGGCGACGGCGACGGCGCGACGGCTCGGTGGCAGCGAGGCGGCGATCACGACGACGGCGGTGCCCGCCACGATCGCGACGAGGGCTCCCCAGGGCAGTCCGACAGGGATGCCCGACGTCGCCTTGCCGATGAGCGACTGGCTGCCGACGGTGCCGAAGATGATGCCGAGCACCAGGCCGGCGATCACCGCGGTTCCGCTGAGCGCCAACGACTCGCGGACAACCATCGCGCGCACCTGCTTCGCCGTGAACCCCATGGCACGCAGCATCCCGATCTCGCGCGTGCGGCCGATCACGGTCAGCGACATCGTCGACACGAACCCGACGGCGGCGATGATCGCCGAGATCGCAATCATGGCAAGCAGAATCGCGGTGATGACCGACAGCGAGCGTTCGGTCTCGGCCATCTCGGCGGCTGGCATGTCCCAACTGTGGATCGACTTCGTCAGTGAGCTCATTCCCGACGCGATGGTGGTCACCAGCGTCACGCCGACGAGGAGGCCGATCGTGGAGCGGGTCGTCCGTCGCGGATCAGACACGGCGTTCTTGCGTGCCACGATCGACGGTGCGCTGGCACCGAATGCGGCACCCATCCACCGGACGAGTTGCGGCACGATGCGTTGCGCGCCGATCAACACGCCCGTCGAGACCGACGCGGCACCGAGGAAGGCAACCGCGAAGCCGGTGAGATTGCCGAACTCTCCGAGGTAGCAGGCGAGTGCGAGCAACAACGCACCGAACACGATTGCGCTACAGGCGACGACAGTCCGGAACGTACCGACCTTAGACCTCGCGCCGTGCGTCACGGCGGCACGAGTGAGTGTCGACCGTGTGCCCACCTGCGCAGCGATAGCCGCGATCAGGACCACCGCGATGCCTGCCGCGAACACGCCCAAAGGTAGGAGCGGATAGTCGCCGTCGGGTAGCTTTCCGTTGTGCAAGAGCACTTCTCGAACGATGGTCATGACCACTGTCGCGCACACGATGCCGATCACGGCTCCGATGGCCGCGACCGTGACGACGGCCCTGGTGAGTCCCGCGCGCAACTGGCGTGCACTCGCGCCGATCAGCCGCAGTAACCTCAATTGTGCTCGGCGACCGGCGATGACAGTGTCGACACCGGAACTGATCACGATCCCGGAGACGAACAGGGCGATGCCGATGAAGACCGCAGCCACCACTGCAAGCGCCGCACCAGCAGAACCTCCCTTCTTCTCCGACAGCACCGACAGCATGCTCGCAGCGTCGACAAGCGTTGTGCCGTAGGCACTGGCGAGACCTGCGACGATGCCGACCGTCGACAACTCACGCAACGATCCGACGGTCAGCCGCGCTGATGTGGCCTTCATGCCGAGACCCCCTGCAAGCCGATGAGAAGATCGGAGATCTCACGTGCACCGAGGCCGCGGTACTCGCCGGTGATCTGGCCATCGGCAAGCATGATCACACGGTCGGCGTACGACGCCGCGACGGGATCGTGTGTCACCATCGCGATGCCCTGCCCGTACTCGCGCACTGCGGTGGTCAACAGCGCCAACACTTCTCGACTGGTACGTGTATCGAGTGCGCCTGTCGGCTCGTCGGCGAGGATGATCGTCGGACGCATCGCGAGCGCACGCACAATGGCGACGCGTTGTTGTTGACCGCCGGAGAGCTCGGAGGGTAGATGATCGAGGCGTTCGTCCAGGCCGAGCGACCGCACCAGGTGTGCGATCCAGTAGCGCGTCTGCGCGTCGAGTCGTGTCCCGGCGAGTACGAATGGGAGGTTGATGTTCTCCTGGGCGGTGAGCGTCGGGATCAGGTTGAACGATTGAAAGACGAAGCCGATGTGTTTGCGGCGCAAAATTGTTCGGGCTTCGTCGTCGAGCGACCCGATGGGATTGCCGTCGACCCAGATCTCGCCCGACGTGATGTCGTCGAGTCCAGCGACGACGTTCATGAGCGTCGATTTGCCCGATCCTGACGGGCCCATGATTGCCGTGAACTCTCGACGTCGCAGATCGAGCGACACGTCGCGTAGCGCATGGATCGGTTGACTCGGGTCACCGTAGCTTCGGAATACGTTGCGTAGCACCACAGATGCTGGTTCATTCGTCATGCAGATAACGCTAGGGAATTCGGTGGCCAAGATCGTCGGCCGTGACGATGAAATCCGATCGGCCCCTCGGATGACCTCGCGTACATCTCGAGATGTACGTGCTGGCGGTCAGACCAACCCGTGGTCGTATGCGTACACGACGAGCTGCACCCTGTCGCGCAGTCCCAGCTTGGCAAGAATACGCGAAACATGGGTTTTCACAGTGGCTTCCGAGAGTACCTCGGCGTCGGCGATCTCAGCGTTGGAGAGTCCCTGTGCGGCGCGCACGAGTATCTCGCGTTCGCGTGGGGTCAGACGGTCGTACTCGGGTCCGGGATCGCCTGCCCGCGTGCGGGTTTGCTCGAACAACCGTCGTGTCGCCGACGCCGCTACCACCTGACTGCCATTGGCGACGGCTCTGATCGAGGCGAGCAGGAAGTCCGGCTGCGCGTCCTTGAGGAGAAATCCACTGGCCCCTGCGGTGATGGCCGATGCCGCGGCCTCGTCGGCGTCGAACGTGGTGAGTACCAGCACGCGCGGAGCGTCGTCGCCGAGTGCGCTGACGAGGTCGGCGGTCGCGGTGATGCCGTCGATGCCCGGCATGCGCACATCCATCAGGACGACGTCGGGTCGCGTAGTGCGCACGAAATCCAAGAGCGAGAGGGCCGACGAATCGTGTCCGACCACCTCCATGTCGGGCTGACTGTCGACGATCATCGCGATGCCCTGGCGGAACATGGGCTGGTCGTCGATGAGGGCGATTCGGATCACCGCGACACTCCTTTCGAGTCGACGTCGGAGGTGGCGGGCACGCGCAGTTCGACCAACCAGGTGTCCTCAGTTGAGGTGCTGCGGGCCGTTCCCCCGACGAGCGCCGCGCGTTCAGCCATGCCGATGATGCCGCGGCCTGCGCCACCGGGGGAGAGCGGGGTGTCGGTCAACCCGTTGCGCACGGTGAGGTGGCAGCCCCCGGTCCAGTCGATCTCGACGGTGACGGGGGTGGCCAGGTCGCCGTACTTGAGCGCGTTGGTGAGCGCTTCGGTCAAGACGCGCTGCGCCATCCGTCCGACGGCCGGCTCGCTGGTCTCCTCGTCGCCGATCTCGCGCGTCTCGATCGTCATGCCTGCGGTACGCATTCGCTCGTACAGGGTTTCGCGGTCGGCGCGGGAGGCGGCGACGGCGTCGTCGTTGTTGAGTTGGGCGAGCAGTCCGCGCACCTCGCCGAGTGATTCGCGTGCGGTGTCGGCGATGACGGTCAACGCGTTCCGTGCAACGTCGGGTGCGGTGTCGATGCTGTAGCGGGCACCCTCAGCCTGTGCGACGACGATGGTCAACGAGTGCGCGACGACGTCGTGCATGTCACGCGCGAGTCGGGTGCGTTCCCGCTGTTCGTCGTAGAGATCGAGCAGGCGTCTGCGTTCGAGCTGTGCGATGGTCTCGGCAACCTTTGCCTGCGCGACCGTACGACGCTGATACCGGATGAACCCGAACGTCCATCCGCCGATCACCACGACCGCCGCCAGGCAGAATCCGACGAACGTCGTGAACGCGCGGTTGAGCAGGGACGGCTCGACCGTGTAGGCGTGCGGGAACTCCCACCCGGCGACGAGCGATCCGATCACGGCCACCGCGAGTGAACCACGTCGAACTCGCCGGTCCGGATGCCCGCCGAGCGTTGCGAAGATCGGGAAGTAGGCGAGTGAGGCGAGCACGGCGATCTGGTCGGCCGCCACCTGAATCGCCGCGGATGCCAGCGCGAGCACGATCATCAGCGTCGGAGCGAGTCGTCGAACAGCGAGCGCGACGGTCACGAGCACAGCGGCAATGCCCGCGGGTGTCGACTGGTCGAAGTGCAGCCAGATCGCGATTGCACCGAAGAGCAGGGCCACGGCGACGTCGAGCATGAGGCCTCGACGGGTCAGGCCGCCGGCATAAAGCGGGTCGCGCATGCGTCCAGAGTGTCAGACGGCGGGGTGCCGCCGAAGGCCTACCGCTTGCCGGGTGACGCAGGTGTGCCCGGGAGGCAGGTGATCGCGAAGCAGCCAGGGTTGCCCTGCAGGGGCGCGCGCAAGGGCGTCGAACCGCATTGCAGAACCGTGCAATTCGACGGCGCGTACGGACCGAAGCCCAACGCGCCCAACGCGATGTTCGGGTCGGCGAATTGGACCGGATCGAAGTCGAGGTTCATCGTCGGACGGTACGGTCCGGGGTCGGGAATCCTCGGCGTCCGGAAGGCAGCGACGAGCTTACGGAAGAACTCGCGGTACAGCTCACTGTTGAGACTCGCGCTGAGCAGCGTTCCCGGGTCCGGCGAGACGTCGCCAAGAATCCCGTTCCAGCTCACCAACAATCCGAGACTCGGGACGATGAAGTTGTTCTGCTGCAAGAAGCCGACCATCGCGTAGGCGTCGGACGGCAACCCGGCCAGAGGCGCCTGCTGAATCGTCTGTCGGGACGGGAACGATGGCCCGGTACAGGGAGAGTCGTTGACCCAGAACAGATATCCGTAGCACCGATTCGACGCAGAGGGCGTGTGAGCCTGGCGGATGTAGTCGGAACTGATGATTCGTCGGCCGCCCCAGACCCCGTCGTTGAGCATCAGCAACCCGAGGCGTGAATAGTCCGTCGGAGGCATAAACAAGAAGGCGTATCCGTAGGTGTGGCCGGACCGATCGCGCGCCCAGTAGTAGTCGTGTTGCTTGATTCCCAAGGGCCCGAACAGTGTTCGCTGCGCGAACTCCTGCAGATCTTCTCCGACGGCGCGCTGCACGACGTACGCAAGGAGGTCGGGTCCGTGCTGCGTGTATTCGAAGAACGTTCCCGGCTTGTGCTGAACAGGCAGCGCGAGAGCTTCTTTCGCGATATCCGGATCGACGTCGAGTCCCGCAGTCAGTGCTTCGCTGACGATCGACTGGCGCAGGCCAGACGATTGGGTCAGCAGGTCGCGCACGGTGATCGCTGCATGTGAACGATCGACTGTCCCTGCGGGGAGATATTTCTCGATCGACGCTCCGAGATCTAGTCGCCCCTGCGTATAGGCGACACCGGCGAGCATCGAGATGACACTCTTGGTCGAACTGAACAGATTCCACGGAATGTTTCCGGTCACGGCGTTCAGCGGTCCGTTTCCGATCAGACAGTTGTTGCGATAGACCTCGATATGCGTACGCATTCTCGACGCCGCGAATGCGATGGCGTCGTCGAGCTTTGCCTTGTCGATTCCGACGCTCGACGGCGTGGCGGAGTCGGGTGCCGCGGAACCCTGCGGAAGGGCGCACCGCGCTTGGCTCGGCGCGGCGGTGGCGGTGGGCACAGTGGTCAGCGCCACCGGTGCCACAAGTGCGATCAGTGCTGCACAGGTCAGCAGAATTCGCTGCGGGATACGCGTGAGAAACCGGTGAGCTGGATGCTCGGACACTGCGCTGACCCCCTGATTGTGAGAACTACTGACGTGCAGCGTGGCACGCGTCGGATGCCGTGGTGTCGCCTTCGGAAAATGGAAGGCGATGCCGTCGAAATCTTGTGCAGATCGGCCCGCCGGGTGGCCACACTGCACACCGCGAAGTAAGCGTGTGCCGCCACTGTGGAGGTCTGCCCGAATATGTCGTCGAAGTGAACGTCGGACAGTATTTCGCCGCCACAGAACAAATGGCCTCGCGAGATCGACGTATTGCCATTAGCGTGGATCGCGCCACGTCCGAGCGCATACGGCATCGGAGGACTGCCATGACAATCTTCGTCACCAACGCCGGGTTGCAGATCCTGGCGCGTGTGACCTGGCGTCGTGCGGCCGTGTTGCTGACCACCGAAGTCGCGCGCAACGTCGAGGGCACGCCGGTTGTGCGCGTCGTACATTCACCCACGGTGACCCTACCCATTCACAAAGTGGTGGCCATCAAACGCAACGCCTACCGACCTTATGCGGGCAAGTCGATGGACTCCTATGCGTCTACAGCGACCATTTTGCGCCGTGACCAGTGGATTTGCGCCTATTGCGACGGCCCTGCCGACACCGTCGACCACATTGTGCCGGTGTCCAAGGGCGGCAAGAGCACCTTCGGTAACCAGGTGGCGGCGTGCAAATCCTGCAACGGTTTCAAAGCCAATCGCACTCCGCGGCAGGCGGGCATGGCGATGAGGCACGCACCTTTCGTCTATGACCCGTGGGCGCAGGACCAAAAAGAGGTCTGGGAACTGTTCACGCTGCGGCCGAAGACGGGGTAGTTGCCGTGGCGGATCACCGATGAATCCGCCACGGCGCAACCACATGGGTCACGTTCCCGGACGACTGCGCGGGTCTGATTCTGCGGGTTATCGATCACTGGACACCCGTGGGCGGCGGCCTGCAAAGCATCTGTGACGCCCATCACCAGCTGTGTGTACACTCGTTCACTACGAGCTACCGGAGGGAGGCTGGTGAATCTTCTCAAGTGGAGTAAGCGGCCTGCGGCCGACGTCGACGCGACGCGCCCAGAGGTGAACATCCTGCGAGGCCTGATCGCGCGAGCGACGACCCCTCTGCTACCCGACGACTATCTACATCTGATCAATCCGCTGTGGAGCGCCCGCGAATTGCGTGGACGCGTCGAAGACGTGGTCAAGGAGACCGCCGACAGCGCGACGGTGGTGATCCGCACGGGATGGGGCTTTCCCGAGAGCTATCAGCCAGGGCAGTACGTCGGAATCGGACTCGACGTCGACGGGCGCTGGCATTGGCGGTCGTATTCGCTGACGTCATTCGGCAGCAACGACGACAAGACGATCTCCATCACCGTCAAAGCCAACCCCGACGGCTTTCTGTCGACGCACCTCGTCGACGGTGTCGCGCCCGGCACAATCATTCGCCTCGCCGCGCCCAAGGGTGATTTCCACCTGCCGGAGCCGGTTCCCGACGCAGTCCTGTTCCTGACTGCGGGCAGTGGCATCACGCCCGTGATCGCGATGCTTCGCTCGATGAAACACCGCGAACAGACGCCCGACATCATTCACGTCCACGCCGCGCCGAGCCGCGACTCGGTGATCTTCCTTGACGAGCTGGAACAACTCGACGACGAAACACCCAGCTACACACTCGATCTACGCCTCAGTTCGGAGGACGGCAGATTCGACGTCACCCAGCTCGACGCCGCGGTTCCGGATTGGCGCGAGCGCTCGTGCTGGGCGTGTGGACCCATCGAGTTCCTCGACGACATCGAGGACGTGTTCCGCGAGAACGAGCTATCGGATCAGTTGCACATCGAACGATTCGCCATCGCACGCACCGACGTCGGTGGTGAGGGCGGCACGGTGACGTTCGCGAAATCGGGTAAGTCGGCCGACGTCGACGGTGCCACCACACTCCTTGAAGCAGGCGAGGAGTTGGGAATTCAGATGCCCTTCGGATGCAGAATGGGTATCTGCCAGACCTGCGTTGTTCCGCTCGCGGCCGGCTACGTCCGAGATCTGCGCAGTGGCGACGAACGACGTGAAGGTGACCGAATCCAGACATGTATCTCGACCGTGTCGGGTGAATGCACGCTAGACCTGTAGGGAGACTCCATGGCCATCACCGACATTGATCGGTACGCCCATCTCACAGAAGCCGACGTCGAGGCACTGGGTGCCGAACTCGACGCGATCAGACGTGAGATCGAAGAATCGCGAGGTGTCGCCGACGCGAAATATATTCGACGCACCATCGCATTTCAGCGTGCGCTCGCCGCCGGGGGACGCGTGGTGCTCATGTTCAGCAACCGCAAACCCGCGTGGATTCTCGGCATCGGGATGCTCGGCGTCGCCAAGATCGTCGAGAACATGGAACTCGGCCACAATGTGATGCACGGGCAGTGGGATTGGATGAACGATCCCGAGATTCACTCGTCGTCATGGGAGTGGGACACCACCTGCCCGAGCGTGCAGTGGAAGCACTCGCACAACTTTGTGCACCACAAGTACACAAACATCGTCGGCATGGACGATGACGTGGGCTACGGCATCCTCCGTGTCACGAGAGATCAGCCGTGGGAATGGTGGAACGTCGGCAATCCGGTCTACAACTTCCTTCTCGCAACGTTTTTCGAGTGGGGCGTGGCGCTGCACCACCTCGAGACGGAGAAGTTGCGGACCGGCCAGAAGTCGTATCGCGCTGCGCTGAAGGATCTTCGGGTGATCGGGCGGAAGGTCGGGAAGCAGGCCGCCAAGGACTACCTGATCTTCCCGGCGCTCGCCGGACCGAACTGGTTCACCACGCTGACCGCCAACGCGACTGCAAACTTCATTCGCAACTACTGGTCGTACGCAGTGATCTTCTGCGGTCACTTCCCCGACGGTGCGGAGAAGTTCACTGTCGAGGAGTACGAGGAAGAAGACCAGCCCCGCTGGTACCTGCGACAGATGTTGGGATCAGCCAACTTTCGCGCAGGCCCGCTGATGCGCTTCATGAGCGGCAACCTCAGTCATCAGATCGAGCACCACCTCTTCCCGGATCTGCCGAGCAACAGGTACGAGGAGATCGCGGTCCGCGTGCGCGAACTGTGCGACAAGTACGACCTGCCGTACACGACGGGTTCGTTGCAGCATCAGTACTGGTTGACGTTTCGCACAATTGCCAAGCTGTCGCTGCCCAACGCGATGCTGAAAGCCAGCGCCGACGACGCGCCGGAGACGGCATCGGAGTTGCGGTTCAACATCATTGAGGGGACCAAGACTCACTTCGGCGTCGACCCGCAGACCGGCCGCAGGCGCGGGCTGCGCTCGGCCCTGCGGGAGCTGCGGTCGTCGCGGGTGGCTGTCAACCGCTGATCGAGCTTGCCTACCGCTGATCGAGCTTGCCCGCCGCTGATCGAGCTTGTCGAGATCACCTCCTCGCTGGGGTGGTTTCGACACGGCTGCTCGCTCCGCTCGCGGCCTGCTCAACCAGCGGTGGGTGCCCGCTGCGCTCGTCGTCCACTCAACCAGCGGTGGGTGCCCGCTGCGCTCGTCGTCCACTCAACCAGCGGTGGGTGATCGAGCTTGCCCGCCGCTGATCGAGCTTGTCGAGATCACCCCCGCCAGCGCAGCACCTCCAGCGCGACGCCGACGTCGAGCAGGCTCTCGTCGAGCGGACGGGGCAGTAGCTCGTCGGCGCGGGCGAGGCGTCGAATCACGGTGTTGCGATGCGTATAGAGCGCTTCTGCGGTGCGAGAGGTGTTGCACTGCAGCTTGATCCAAGTTCGTACTGTGTCGAGTAGAGCTGACTCGGCATGTGCGAACTCGCCGAGAGTGTCGTCGACGAATGCCGCGGTGTCCTCGGCGGACGACATCAGCAGCGAGACCAGCCGGACGTCGTCGTACCTCACGAATCCGTGCGAGCCGCCTAGCTGCGCGACGATGCGCTGGGTCGCGAGCGCTTGGAAGTGGCTGTTGCGAAAGCCGTCGACACCGTCACCCGTTCTGCCGACGGCGACGTCGATCAGCGGGGATGGCGAAACACGCGCGATGTGTGTCTCATCGGTAGGCAGCCACATCCACAGCGACGCGGCGCTGGCCACGACGGTGAGTCGGTTGGCGCACCCGGCCGAGGCGGCGAGCGTGTCGGCGGCAGATTCGAGTTTTGCGGCCTGTTCGGGATGTGTGCTCCACAGGACCAACGCGGTGTGCGGGCCGAGGAGTCGGTAGCCGAGTTGGGTTTCGGCGCGGTCAATGGGGATGGGTGCGCCCTCGAGTAGCAGGGCAACCGCTTCTCGACGCTGCGCGTGGGTGCCGCGGGTGAGTTCGCCGCGTTCGCTGCGCATCCTGTTGCTCGTGGCCTCGACAGTGTCGTCGATGTAAGTCGAGATGGAAACGAGTGTGATGTCGAGGAGTTCGCGCAGTTGTTGTGGGTCGTCGGTGAGGGTGAAGCAGACCTGCATCCACAGCCGCCATGCGACGCTTTGTGCGGTGCGGAAGGCGTCGAGCGCTGATTCATCGAGGCCGCGCCGGACGAGGTCGCGAGCGGTGGTGAGGATGTCGGGGCTGATCTCGGCGGGTACGCGTTCGCCGGGATGGATAACGTTGCTCCTCGCCCAGCGCAGGGTGTTCGCGAGGTTGGTGCGTCGCGTTCCCTCGGCGAGCACAGGGTCGTCGGCGATGGCCTTCATACGGATACCGCCCAGTGAAGCGTCGTGGATGGCTTCGATCCACTCCTCGGGCGGGTCCAGGATGAGTTCGGCGCCGCGTCGGATCAAGCTCTTGATCTCTGGGGATACGTAGGGCCACTCATCGGACATCCGAACAGTATGCACCTTGTAGGACCTTCATCGTGGGCACTTGGCACCTGGTGCGAGGGCTAAGTGTGACGCACTCTGGAACGTAACAACATATAGTGTCATATTGCACCGTGCGGGAAGCCGAGCCAGACCCTAAGGAGGCGCAGGTGCCCACAACAGCCACACCTGTTGAAACGTTGGACGTTCTGATCGTCGGGGCGGGTGTCTCCGGTATCGGGGCCGCTCACTACGTGACCAAGGAGATGCCGCAGAAGAGCTACGCGCTTCTTGAGGGACGTGAGTCGATTGGTGGCACCTGGGACCTGTTCCGGTATCCGGGTATTCGTTCTGACAGCGACCTGCACACGTTCGGATTCGAGTTCAAGCCGTGGGTCGACAAGCAGTCGATCGCCGACGCAGACCGCATCATGCAGTACCTTCGCGAAGCCGTCGACGAGGACAAGATCAACCAGCACCTGCGGTTGCAGCACAAGGTGACCGCGTTGAACTGGTCGTCGAGTGAGCAGTTGTGGACGGCCGAGATCGACCGCCTCGACACCGGTGAACACATCCAGCTGAAGGCTAGTTGGGTGTACTGCGGGTCGGGCTACTACAACTACGACGAAGGGTTCACGCCTCACTTCGAGGGTCGCGAGCGGTTCACCGGGCAGGTCGTGCATCCGCAGCATTGGCCGGAAGATCTCGACTACAAGGGCAAGAAGGTCGTCGTGATCGGAAGTGGCGCAACGGCTGTCACGCTGCTCCCCGCGATGGCGAACGAGACCGAGCACATCACGATGCTCCAGCGGACGCCGACCTACATCCTCCCGCTGCCCAAGCACGATCCCTTTGCCAACGTGGCACGACGCATCCTCGGCGACGAGCGCGGCTATGCCGTGGCGCGGTGGAAGAACATTCTGCAGCAGCGCGTGTTGTACGAAGGGGCACAGCGCTTTCCGAAGACGTCGCGCAAGGTGATCCGCAAGGTGAACCAGGTCCTGCTGCCCGATGGATACGACGTAGACACGCACTTCAATCCGCCCTACAACCCGTGGGATCAGCGGTTGTGTGCGGTCCCGGATGCCGACCTGTTCAAGACGATTCGCTCGGGCAAGGCGTCGGTGGTGACCGACCGAATCAAGTCGTTTACCGAGAAGGGCCTCCTGCTCGAGAGCGGTACGGAACTCGAAGCCGACATCGTCGTGACGGCAACGGGTTTGAACGTACGACTGTTCGGCGGGATGGATCTGTCGCTCGACGACGAGCCCGTGGTGCTGCGTGACCATGTCATCTACCGCGGCATGATGCTGAGTGGTGTTCCGAATCTCGCACTCGCCGTTGGGTATACGAACTCGTCGTGGACTTTGAAGATCGGTCTGATCGGCGAGTACTGGTGCAGGCTCATGGCGTACATGGATGCGCGTGGGTACCGCGAGGTGGCACCTGTGGTGGATCCGAACATGGACACCCGCCCTGCACTGGACTTCGGAGCTGGCTACATCAAGCGCGTCGAGGACCAACTGCCGCGCCAGGGCGCTGAGGAGCCGTGGAAGATGTCGATGAGTTTCTACAAGGACCGCAAGGCCCTGGGTGCTGACGTCGCGGACTTTGAGAACCTGCGGTTCAAGAGGGCGGCCTCGCCGGCTGGTGTCGGCTCGTCCGAGGGCTCCGAGCGCGTGGAGTCTGCCGTCGGCTGACGAATCTTCCTATTGCGCAGGCGCGGGAGTCCGAGGGGCTCTCGCGCCTGTGTCATGTGGCGGCTTCCCGAATGGCTACTCGGGCATCTGGTCGATCGTCGCGCGTGTGAAAGCGATTGCCTTGTCGCAGATTTCGTTGAGGGGTGGAGGATTAATAGAAATAGAGAGGTTGGTAACGACGATTGCCTCGCCAGAGCGCACGAAAGTAGTGCACTCTGGGATTGATCGCGCCGTCGCAACTGCGACACGGCGACCAATCAACGAAATGTCATCCCTCCAATTCATGAACTGTGCGTTCATTTGCTTATAGACATCGAGATCGGGTTGGTTACCGACGTATTGAGAGAGATCCGCGTACTCGCGGTCACTTAGTGACCATACGCAGCCGCGTGCGGTTTGGTGATCCGCAGCTGCAGCGTCCCTCGCGGACTGCGGGTCAAGGCGGCTGTCGGTGAGTATCGTTGTGGTTGCCGCCGTGCAAGGCTCGTACGTAGTTCCATCGTTTCCGTTGCTCCACCTGCGCGGATACTCGGTTTCAAAGGGAAGGGCGCGCCCTTGCGCGTCGGTTTGCCGAATATCGTTTGTCGCACTGGCATGTTGATCGTTCAAGGCTGGGCGGAGGCTTTCGGGAGTCGGCTGCCCCTCAACGCTGAGGCACGAGCTGAGAATGAGAGGCAGGGCCAGGGTCAAAAGGATTTTCGGGGCAACAGAACTGAAGACGGATCGCATTTATGCTCGAAGGCCTTCTGCAGTTGAAGTGTCCGCGTCGTCGAGAGCACTACCTGCCTCTCTGCAGCCATTCGCGAGTGAAGCTAGATCATCTATCTGCTCTTGCAGGCTATTCCGCCACGAGTCAACAAGCGCGCGTAGCCGAGCGTGGACCTCGAGCCCTTCCACGAGGTCACCGAACTGATTGCTCGTTGCAACGCGCTCCAACTTGTTGAACGCTTCCCGCAACCCCGCCACCCCGTCGGCGGCGACCTTGGCGCGCCGCTCCCAGTCGATGGTGTTGAACCGGACCGTGCCGCCGTCGTCTCTGGTGTTGCCGGGTGGTTGGACGTACGTCATCGAGCTGCGTTCCGTGCCGCCGAGGTTTGCGATCCCGTCCTCGGACTGCAGGTTCACAACCCCACCGGGCATGGTGAAGAAGTCAGTCATGTTCTTACCCCCTCGCAGCAGACTGTCGCGCAAGCGCCAAGACAGTTAACCATGACAGCCGGGGGTCTGTGTGTCGGAATTGTCAGGCTGTGGATGATCGGTCGTGGCCGTCCCGCGACCACGCCTGACATCGGTCCTCGGCCCCGTCGCAAAGAAGAATCCCCTCCGGAAGCGGCTTGCCTCCGAAGGGGATCTCTCCGTGCTGAGTGTCAGCTCGTAGGAACTTCCGTCGTCGTGGTTGTTGTCGTCGTTTCTTCCGGAGTTGTGGTTTCCGTGGTGGTCTCCGACGTCGTCGTCTCCGGAGTAGTTGTCTCCGTTGTTGTTTCCGGAGTCGTCGTCTCGATCGTCGTTGTCGTCGTGGTGGTGCTCGACGTCTCGACGGTGCGCCAGGTCGCCGATTTAACGTCGACCGACACCGATGACGATGAGTTCTCGGTCAGGCCGAGCTTCCAGACCTGCGTCGTCGAGTCGGTCGACGAGGTGACCGACGACTTCTCCAGCGACGATGAGGACACCGTGCGTGCGACGTTGTCGCTGCAGGTGAGATCAATCGTGCCGGACGACGCGGATGTCGGTGCCTGGCAGCTCACGCTGCGATCATCGACACGGAAGGTGAAGCTGCCGATGGCATCTCCCGCTCCGGAGAACTGCGTCGGGCTCGGTGCGGCGTTGCTCGATGAGCTGGCACTCGACGATTCAGACGATGTCGACTCCGCCGCGGATGCGCCAGGAGTCTCCGACGCTGCAACGTTCTGCTGTTGCTCCGATGCGGCCGAAGAGTCGGGTGCACCTTCCGGCACACCGCCATTCGACTCTGCACGCTGGGCAACCTCCGCGGCGGCTTCGGTGCTGCCGGCCCGCGCCAGCCCGTTTTCGGCTGCCGCCTCGTCGGACTTCGCGACGAACGGAGTGTTCAACGCGGCAGGAGTCGGCAAGGCGGTCGCAAGCGGCGGAAGACCACTCACGTCGATGATTCCGCCGACCGGACGTTCGAATTGCTGTCCATTGGTCAGGTTGAGCAGCGTAAGCACTGCCGCCGCTGGGGTTGCGGTGTTCTGCGGCGCCTGATTGATCACGGTCGTCGTGTTGTTGACGACGGTGACGTTCTGGTTGTTGTAGGCGATCCGAGTCACCTCATGCGAGTGGTAGTCGTGCCAGGGGTGTCCACTCAGGCGGTAGCCGCCGAGGGGCGTCGACGCTGGCGGTGCAAGCGGATTGCCGCACGCGCATCGCACACGTGGGACACCCGCTCCGTCGACGAGAACCGCTGTGCCGGACTGCAATACCGACTGGAACGCGTAGGCGCTGCCACCCTGGTACGAGTGGTTGGTCACCCACGTGTCGGCGGTCAAGACGACCGGGGTGAGCGTGTTGAGGTAGTAGGGGATCGAGGCGGTGTCGATGCCGAACACGCTGGCCCATGCGCGGGCCTGGCTCGGGTTGTTGGACAGATAGTTTCCGAGAGCTGCTGTGTCGCAGGTCGAATCGCCACCCGCGTACAGGCCGGGCTGGGTGCCGGAGACCACGCGAGCGCCATTGTCCGGGGCACCCGAGCCCCGCGCGAGCTTGATATTGCTCGGCAGCTCCTTGTTGGTCAGTGCGACGTTGGGCCCGAACGGATCTGGTCCCGCCTCACCGGACGTCAGGAGGCTGAGGCCGGGTATGCGAAGGCCACCGTCCTTGCCTCGCAACACAAGAACGAGAACAGTCGCCAGAACCAACGCGAAGACCACGACGATCGCGACCAGAGCGATGGTGCGATTGCGGCGCTTTTGTTGGTCCCGCATCGGTTGGAACGGCCCGGTGGGTGGCATCGCCGGAGCGCCGAAGGTTCCGGAAGGGGGGTAAGACAATGGATACTCTCCTGGTGTGCAGACGTGGAAGCGCGCATCACCGGTTCCCGCGACCGATGTCAGACAGGCATCAGTATCGAAATGTCTGAATCGCAGGGCAACTGTTTGATCGTAAATTCACCCGTTCGAACCAAGAACTCACATGTTCGGACTACACCGACCGGACCACGTAATTGCGGAAGAAGCGTCGAACTTGATAGCGACGGCGGGTACCCGTAAACGAGTGGCGCCGACGGCGGTCGTCGCGAACGATGGTCGGTATGTCTACAGCCCCTGACACCCAGCCCGATGCGTTGACGACGTTGACCCGCAAACCCGAGCGTCAAGGCGATCGCGCATTGCTCGACGACATTCTCGACACTGCTCAGGTCGGGACGCTCTCGACAGTCGTCGACGGTTGGCCGTGGTCGGTGCCGATGTTGTTCGCACGTGTCCGCGACGACATCATCCTGCACGGCTCCACCGGCGCAGGTGCACTGCGACAGGTGGCGTCTGGTGCTCCGGTCGCGTTCAGTGTGTTTCTGCTCGACGGAATCGTCGTGGCCGAGACGCTGTTCGACCATTCCGCCAACTATCGGTCGGCGGTTGTGCGTGGTGTGGCACGAAACGCTGAACTTCCAGCCGAAGTATTGGATGCGCTGAGCGACAAGCTGATTCCCGGCCGCGTGGCCGAAACCCCAACGACAACACGCAAGGAACTCGCCGCGACCACCGCGTTGCGACTGCCGATCGTCGACGGCGAGTGGATTGCCAAGGCGCGGACTGGCGGACCAGGCGCCGACACCGACGCATGGACCGGAGTGGTGCCCGTGCGCACGGTGTTCGACGACCCGATCACTTACACCGGCGATCCCGCCGCGGTCCCGGCTTCGGTGCGCGCACTGGCGGGGTGAGAGAGCGCCGGGCGGGGGTGGTCCCGGCTTGGGTGGTCTCGACTCGGGTGCTCGCTGCGCTCGCGCCCGCTCGACCAGCGGAGGGAGCCCCGCTCGACCAGCTAGTGTCGCGTGTCGTTAATTAGTTTATGGTTCGTGGTTTGAGAGAATTGGCTATGGCGAATTCTGCGGCCCCGGC
>NZ_LZTE01000042.1:0-1740 GCF_001665925.1 Gordonia sp. 852002-50816_SCH5313054-c | reverse complement strand
ACTACATCTTGCGGTCACTCATCCACTCCGGCGGCCTGGCACAACACCTCGATGCACTCTGAATTCGGAAGAGCCTGTTTGATCTGTCAGACCTGCCAATTTGTACGACATCAAATACTTGTCGAGCTAGGCATTCCGGTTCATGCTCGTCTCGGCCGACCCGCCAACCAATCCCAGCTGACGTAAATGAACGTCTCCGCGGGCTGGGGGCGCCAACTGCATGCCGACTCAGGTGTAGAGGTGCCAACCTCTCGTCGACCAGCCAGCAAGCGGTGGATCGCGGTCAATGTCGTTGTAGTGCAGGCTCTTTCCTCGATACATCGCGTCAAGCTCGGGGTCGACTGCACCATAGAAGCGCCACTTTTTTGCTTCAGTAGCGCTCGGCTCCCATCGATCGGCTCGGAACACAGCTCTGATCAAACCAGCGTGAACGACCAAGATTGGCAGGTCAGGTAGTCCAACAGCACCACTGGCGTACCACGACCCCGCTACGTTGTCATAAATCTCTTCGTCAGACCATGTCTTGTACGCAGGGTTCGTCGACACCAGCACGACGAACGGCTTCTCGATCTTGCCGGCAGGCACTGCCGCAAGCCGCTTGATCGTCTCTTCTATCGGCTCCACGACGAACTCACCCGACGTATGACCGCCCTTGATGGTGGTCAGCTTCGGGTTCTCCAGATCAGTCTCGGCGAGCTTGAACGCAGAAATGAGCACCTGTTCAAACTGGAAGGCGAGCTTGTCGCTGTCGACAGGTGGCGTGATGTTCGGACGCAAGATGAAGTGCTCGACCTTTGACCCATCTGCGTAGATCGCATTGATCCGGGCATTCTTCGCCGATTCGACTGCGATCGGATCTTTC
The DNA here is from genome assembly GCF_001665925.1 of Gordonia sp. 852002-50816_SCH5313054-c. Taxonomy (NCBI): domain Bacteria; kingdom Bacillati; phylum Actinomycetota; class Actinomycetes; order Mycobacteriales; family Gordoniaceae; genus Gordonia; species Gordonia sp. 852002-50816_SCH5313054-c. The sequence continues at coordinate 878 of NZ_LZTE01000042.1, read as the reverse complement.
TGGGTGCCGTCCTTCACGCGGCCCTTCTGTCCCCTGGCGACCCAGACATGACTGAAGACACGATCGCCTTTGCCCTTGCCGATATAGAAGATCGACTTGTCGCGTGGGTCACGAAGCGCGTAGACATAAACACCCAGCTTCTCGGCGACGCCGGGCGGAAGCTGAGCGGGAAGGTCTGGCGTGATCATGAGTATGAGAGTACAAGACCAGGCTGACATATCCTCTGGTTGTGAGCTGTTCGATGCATTCGTCTAACGCGTCTGCAAAAGATTCTGTACGAACACTCCGACTCGATTAATCCGCAGCGGCTCACACTCATTCTGGTGTACTTCGCTCGCCACCCGCACCTTTTTGTCTTGACAGGCTAGGATAACTCAGATTCTTCCTCGCTTAGCTACTACCTAAGATTTAGGTACACACCGCCACCGCAACCCTGGTCTTATGTGGACAAATCAAGAAACCGATAGTCTCCCGAATCTACTCTCGCGGCTCCTCACCGGCCTACTCTGAACCTCGTTCGTCTTCTTGGGCTCGATCGAAATCGAGTCAATTTGTGACCATGCGCGAGTCTCTAACCACCTGAGCAGGATTCATGACGCCCGACTACTTGAAGGCTGGATCACGACCCGCAATCGCCCCCCAAAGAAACGATTCGCAAAGTTGAAATGACTTTGCGAAAAAGCGGACGCGGTGATGTTCACTACGAGCTCCGCGCTGATTCTCAGCGTCGACCCCACCTATGAACAGACGTCTTCTTACTCTTTCTTTTCTGAACTCGAACAAGCAACCATTCTATTAACTGGGCTCTTCGAAGTTAGCCGGGCACTGCTCAGCAGTGGAATTGCTGGTTGTTGGCCCGCTGGGCGCGGGTGCAGTGG
>NZ_LZTE01000041.1:0-91746 GCF_001665925.1 Gordonia sp. 852002-50816_SCH5313054-c | reverse complement strand
GACTTGATCAAGTGACTACCGGGATCATTCTGCGGGAAGGCACGCCCTCCCAGATCCACAGGTCTTGATCATTCCTCTGGTGCGACAAGCTGCCGCGGCTGCGCCATAAGCCTCTGCTGCGCGGATTTCTCGACGACATTGCGGGCGGCTCGGAGTCGATGGCCGAAATCGACCTGGTCACGATGTGCCGTGACTTCTCCCTACAACCGCCCGTGCGTCAGCGTCCTCGCGCCGACAGCGATGGTCGACGCCGCTACACCGATGGCGAATGGGACCTGCCCGACGGATCGACGGTGGTGCTCGAGGTCGATGGGTCGTTTCACAGGGACCACTCGTCGTGGGAGGACGATCTACGTCGCCAGCGCCGATTGTCTACTCCCGGCCGCCGCCAGCTGCGTTGTACCGCCGTGGAATTGCGCACGGAGCCCGAAGAAGTGGTCAAAGATCTCCTGGCCGCCGGAGTGCCGCGGATCTGAGTCGAGGCGTCGAGTTGCGTGGGATCCTCGGGGGCATTTTTGTACCCGTGTGTCCCACGCAACTGTCTGGGTGCGCCCGCCTGAATCTCTTTTAAACCACACAGTGGGCGCACACCGGCCGGAGGCCGGCAAGGATGTCAGTGTGCCCCCGGCAGGAATCGAACCTGCGACACCCGCTTTAGGAGAGCGGTGCTCTATCCACTGAGCTACGAGGGCGGGTCGTGAAGACCGACGGAGGCAGTCTACGTGACGGGCCGATCCGCGATCGGAGCGGGAGTCGTTGCGCCAGGGCGGGCTCGGCTAGGTGCTTCTGGTCTCGCGGGTGCAGCGAGACGATACGGTGAAGCGGTGACACCATCTCAGCTCACCGTCCTCGTGACCGGCGCGACCAGTGGAATCGGCGAAGAGGTGGCGCGGCAGTTCGCCTCCGCGGGCCATCGAGTCTTCGGCACCAGTCGACACCCCGACAAGGTGGCCGATCCGATTCCCGGCGTGACCTATGTACGTCTCGACAACTCCGACTACGAGAGCGCGACGGAGTGTGCCCGTGAGGTCGGCGACGTCGACATCCTCATCAACAATGCGGGAGAATCGCAGGCAGGCGCGCTCGAGGACACGCCGATCGGTGCTGTTGAAGATCTGTTCCGTATCAACGTGTTCGGGCCGATCGCGCTGACCAAGGCCGTGCTTCCGGGGATGCGTGAGCGGCGTCGTGGAACTGTTGTGATGGTCGGGTCGATGCTGTCGAGCTTCCCGGTGGCGTTCCGATCCAACTACGCCGCAACGAAATCCGCGCTGAAGGCGTATGCGTTCGCGACCCGACGTGAGGTCGCGCCGTACGGGATTCGGATGATCAGCGTCGAACCGGGAACGATCGCCACCGGCATCGGCGATCGGCGCAGCATCTACATCGGTGAGAACTCGCCCTACCGTGACGAGTATGAAACCCTCGCGGCCGCAACGCGACACAACGAAGAAGAGGGCATTAGTGGGGCGGAGATGGCGGCGGTCATCGTCGACGCCGCGCTCGCCGAGCATCCGAAGCCGTTCTACGCCAAGGGAAATTCGGCGGGACTCGTCTTCGCGTTGCGACGCCTGCTGCCGCGCCAGTTCATCCTCGACATGACCGCTCGCAAACACGGTCTGCGGCGCGTGAAGATCTGATTCGACGATGCGGATAACGTTGCGGATCATCGGGATCGGACCCGGTGATCCACGGCAGATCACGCTCCAGGCGATCGAAGCGATGTCCGACGTCGAGGTGTTCGTCGCGTTGGAAAAGGGGAGTGCGAAGACGGGGCTGCTCGCTGCCCGCAAAGAGATCCTTGCGAGCCACGCCAATTCGTCGCACCGGCTCATCGAGATCGCTGACCCGCCGCGTGATCGTACGCCGGCCGACTACGACGCCGAGGTGCGGCGCTGGCACGCGGCACGAGCCGAGCTGATCGCTTCCGCGCTGCGTGACGAGCTGCCCGACGGGGGTGTCGCGGCGTTCTTGGTCTGGGGCGACCCGGCGCTCTACGACAGCACGCTGCGCATCGTCGACGATCTGTCCGACAGAGCCGACCTGACCCTCGACGTCGAGGTCATTCCGGGCGTGACGAGTGCGAGCGCGCTGACCGCCGCGCACGGAATCGTCGCCAACCGGATCGGCGAACCCATCCACATCACCACGGGCCGTCGGCTCGCCGACACGCCGTCTGGCGTCGACTCCAACCAGATCGTGATGCTCGACGCCGACCTCGCGTTCCGGCAGACCGCAGACCCCGACGATCACATCTGGTGGGGCGCCTATTTGGGTACCGCGGACGAGATCTTGATCAGCGGCCGGGTGGGCGACGTGGGTGAGCGCATCGCCGCGGAGCGCGCTGCCGCCCGCGAGCGCGTGGGCTGGATCATGGACATCTACCTGCTGCGCAAACAGCGCTGAGCGGGCTGGGGTGGGGTGGTCTCGACACGCCGCTCGTTCCTCGCGGCTGCTCGACCAGCGGGAAGGCTGCGCAAACAGCGCTGAGCGGGCGGGTTGTCACCAGATCCGGGCGAGGACGCCGAGTAGGTCGTCGGCGATCTCGGATCGGCAGATGACGAAGTCGGGCATGTACGGGCGCGGGCGGTTGTAGACGATGGGCGAGCCGTCGAGGCGGCTGCAGTGCAGCCCCGCGGCGAGCGCGACGCCGACCGGGGCGCAGTTGTCCCATTCGTACTGGCCGCCCGAGTGCACGTATGCGTCGACGTCGCCGCGGACCACGGCCATCGCCTTGGCACCCGCCGACCCGATCTCGACCGGCGCCAGACCGAGCGCGCGCGATACCGCGGCCACCTCATACGTTCCGCCCCAACGGGATACGGCCATGCGATGTCGTAGCGGTCCGCTCGTGGGTTCGACGGTGTCGGTGCGAAACAGCTCGCCGGTCGCGGGCAGCGAGACCGCCGCCGCTGTCACCACGCCGGACTCGGTGAGCGCGACGTGAACTGCCCAGTCGGCAGTGCCGGAAGCGAACTCGCGCGTGCCGTCGAGCGGGTCGATGATCCAGACGCGATCGGCTTTCGCGCGGTCGCCGACGTCGTCGGCTTCTTCCGAGAGCACAGCGTCGGAGCCGCGATGTCGGCGCAGCACGTTGCCGATCCACGCCTGGGCCATCGCGTCGCCGAGGTCGCCGAGTTGTCGACCACCCAGCAACTGCCCCGAGCGCACTCCGACGAGGATCTCGCCTGCGCCGTCCGCGATCCGAGCGGCGAGCTCGGCGTCGGAATGTGCGGAGATCATGCACTTACTAGAGCACACTGGAGGCATGCCTGAGCTGCCTGAGGTCGCCGCCATCGCCGATTACGTCGACGAGCACGCTGCCGGCTTCCCGATCCGACGCGTCGACGTCGCGTCGCTGTCGGTACTGAAAACAGCAGATCCGCCGTACACCGCGCTGATCGGGCGCATCGTCGACTCCGCGTCGCGGATCGGTAAATACCTCGTCATCACGACGATTCCCGGCAGCGCCGAACAGGTCGACGAACCGACGATCAGCCTGGTCATCCACTTGTCGCGCGCGGGGTGGCTGCGCTGGAGTGAGGATCTCTCGCCGCGACCGCTACGTCCCGGCGGCAAGAGCCCGATTGCGCTGCGCGTCCACTGTGGGTTACCGGGAGAGGGCTTCGACGTCACCGAGGCAGGCACCCAGAAGCGGCTGGCCGTATGGGTGGTGCGGGATGTGTCCGACGTCGAGCGCATCGCCTCGCTCGGACCCGACGCGATGGGTGTCACGCGCGACGAACTCGCCGAGATCCTGCACGGCACGTCGGGCCGAATCAAGAACGTCCTGACCGATCAGCGAGTGATCGCCGGGATCGGAAATGCCTACTCCGACGAGATCCTGCACACCGCAAAGCTTTCGCCGTTCGCGTCGTCGAAAACACTGTCCGACGCCCAGATCGACACACTCTACGAGTCGATGCGGGGCGTACTCACCGATGCGACCGGGCGGCTCGAAGGTCTCGGCGTCGCAAAACTGAAGTCGGAGAAGCGAACCGGGCTGCGGGTGCACGCTCGCACCGGGATGCCATGTCCGGTGTGTGGCGACACGATCCGAGAGGTCAGTTTCACCGATAGGTCGTTCCAGTACTGCCCGACGTGTCAGACCGGCGGAAAGGTGCTCGCGGACCGTCGAATGTCACGGCTGCTCAAGTGACGGACGCCCAGTCGGCGCGAGGAAGCGCCCAGTCGGCGCGAGGAGACGCCCAGTCGGCAGTACGAGGCGCACAGTCGGCAGCGCTGGCAACGCGGCTGCGGGCGGCGGGCTGTGTGTTCGCGGCGGAGGAGGCGGCCATCCTCGTCGACGCCGCGCGCGACGTCGAGCAGCTGGAAGAGATGACCGCTCGGCGTTGTGCGGGTGAGCCGCTCGAGCACGTGGTGGGGACGGTCCGGTTCGGGTCGATCGACCTGCACGTGGGGCCGGGGGTGTTCATCCCTCGACAGCGCTCGCTGTTGCTCACGCAGGTCGCTGCTGAGGTACTGCGCCAACGTCACGTCGAGCACCCCGTGGTCGTCGAGGCGTTCTGCGGAGTCGCGCCGATAGCGGCGGCGGTGGCAGAAGCGGCGATCGGCGCGCGCATCCACGTCGTCGACGTCGACGCGACGGCTCTGGACTACGCGCGCCGCAACCTGCCCGCAGGCGCACACGCCCACCTCGGTGACGGACTGTCGACGTTGCCGCGGCGGTTGCTCGGCGCGGTCGACGTGATCGCGGCCGTACCGCCGTATATCCCCGACGGCGCCGTCGAGCTCCTACCGCACGAGACCGAATACGAACCACGGACTGCGCTTCTCGGCGGCAGCGACGGACTCGACCACATTCGACGGCTGGTCGGCGCCGCCCCCGACTGGCTCGCCGACGGTGGCGCACTGCTGATGGAGATGAACACCGCGCAGGCAGGGCAGATCCTCGCCGAGCGCAGCGACGACTGGGCCGATGCCGACCGGATCGTCGGCGACGACGGTCAGACCGCGGTGGTACGTCTCGTTCGACGTGGCCGCGCGCAGGGGTAAGTTGTCCTGCGTGACGACCCGACAGAAGATCCTGATCACCGGCGCGAGCTCGGGGCTCGGCGAGGGCATGGCCCGTGAGTTCGCCGCGCGCGGCCGTTCGCTGGCACTGGCCGCCCGACGCCTCGACCGCCTCGAGACCCTCGCAGACGAACTCCGGCCGAGTGCGTCGCAGGTCGCCGTCAGCGCACTCGACGTCACCGACGTCGACGCCGTGCCCGTCGTCTTCGGCAAGCTGCGCGACGAACTCGGCGGTCTCGACCGCGTGATCGTGAACGCTGGGTTGGGCAAGGGCGCCCCGATCGGGACGGGCAAGGCGCACGCCAACATCGAGACCGTGCAGACCAACCTCGTCGGAGCGCTCGCACAGGCCGAGGCCGCGATGGAGATCTTCCGCGCGCAGAACCACGGCCACCTGGTGCTGGTCAGCTCGATCAGCGGAATCCGCGGACTTCCCAAGGCACAGACCGCGTACTCGGCGTCGAAGGCCGGTGTCACGGCGATCGGGCAGGGTTTGCAGGCCGAACTCGTCAACTCGCCGATCACGGTGTCGGTCGTCGCGCCCGGCTACATCGAGACCGACATCAACCGCGGGGTGAAGACCGCGCTGATGGCCGACACGGAGTCCGGAGTCGCGGCGATGGTCAAGGCCATCGAGGCCGAAAAGGGCTACTCGCCGGTGCCGCCGTGGCCGTGGACTCCGATCGCCGCGGCACTGAAGTATCTGCCCGCGTTTGTCACGCGTCGGATGATCTGACCGATTCGAATCGTCGCGCAACGGCTTTCGCGATTTCGATGATGAAGAAGATCGCGATGGCCAGTCCGATGGTGACGCCCCATCCGACGCCGGTGAGGGGAGCGGACCCGAACCACGTGTGCATGAACGGCGCGTAGATGAACACCAACTGCAGCACGATGAGTGCTGCCGAGGTGTACCAGACCATCGGATTACCGCGCAGCGCACCGACTTTGAGGCTCGAACCACTGAGGTAGCGGCAGTTGAACAGGTAGGCCAGTTGGCCGAGCGCGAGCATGTTGACCGCGGCCGTCTGGGCAACGGCCAGCGAATGCCCGTCCGACTTCGCCACGAAGTACACCGAGATCGCAGCGGCGGCAACGAGGATGGAGACGAAGGTGATCATCGCGAGGTCACCGCGTGCGATCAGCGGACCGTCGGTCGACCGTCTCGATCGCGACATGATCCCCGGTTCGGCGGGCTCGAAAACCAATGCGAGCGAAAGGGTCACGGCAGTGATCATGTTGACCCACAGGATCTGGACGGGCGTCAACGGAAGCGAGAATCCGAACAGGATCGCGACAAGTATGACCAGCGACTGCGCGCCGTTGGTCGGCAACAGGAACAGGATGGATTTGCGGATGTTGTCGTAGATCCGACGACCCTCTTCCACCGCACGCTCGATGGTCGCGAAGTTGTCGTCGGCGAGGACGATGCCCGCGGCCTCCTTGGTGGCCTCGGTGCCCTTGATACCCATCGCGACACCGATGTCGGCGCGCGTCAGTGCCGGAGCATCGTTCACGCCGTCGCCGGTCATCGCCACGATCTCACCCTGTGCCTGCAGTGCGGTGACGATCCGCAGCTTGTGCTCGGGGCTGGTGCGCGCGTAGATGTCGACCTCACCGGCCACCTCGCGCAGCCGTGTCTGACTCATCTTCTGCAGGTCGGCGCCGGTGAGCACCGGAGCGGCCGGATCGTCGATGATGCCCATTTCCGCCGCGATCGCGCGTGCGGTGCCCGCGTGGTCGCCGGTGATCATCTTGACCCGGATTCCTGCGCTGTGGCAGTTGGCGATCGCTGTGATCGCCTCGGGCCGTGGGGGATCGACGATGCCCGCGACGCCCAGGAATGTCAGTCCATGATCGACGTCGTCGAGTGTCAACGAGTCGGCGTCGGGTGCGGGTCGTCGTGCCGCGGCGAGCACACGCAGTCCCTGCGCGCTGAGCTCGTCGATGACGCGCTCCCAGCGAGGTCGGTCGAGAGGCCGGAGCTCACCGTGCTCGTCCAATTCGAACTCGCTGCGGTCGAGCAAGCGGTCGGGAGCGCCCTTGACAAGAATGGTGCGCCCGCCGGGTAGATCCGAGAGCGTGGCCATGAATTTGTTCTGCGACTCGAACGGGACTTCACCGAGCCGCGCGACGTCGGCGTCGAATCCGGCCTTGAGGGCCAGCGTCCGTAGGGCGCCCTCCGTCGGCTCGCCGATGAGTTGCCAGCGCCCGTCGACCTCGGCGACTCGTGCGTCGTTGCACAGCGCCATGGTCTCGACGAACAGTGCGAGGTCGGGATCCGCGCTCAGCGATGCGACCCGTCCGTCCGCGGTGATCGATCCCCTCGGGTCGTAGCCGGTGCCGTCGACCGAATAGCGTTGTGTGCTTGTGACGACGGTGCGCACCGTCATCTCGTTCTGCGTCAGCGTGCCGGTCTTGTCGGAGCAGATCACGCTGACCGAGCCCAGTGCTTCCACCGCGGGGAGCTTGCGTGTGATCGCGTGTCGTCGTGCCATCTGCTGCACCCCGAGCGCCAGCGTGATCGTGACGACGGCGGGGAGTCCCTCGGGAATTGCTGCGACAGCGAAACCGATTGCGGCCGAGATCAACTCGTCGATGGTGAAGTTGTGGATGACCTTGCCGATCACCATGATCGCCGCGGCAAGGCCGAGGATGCCGAGGGAGAGTTGTGTTCCGAACTTCTCGAGGCGCTGGGTCAGCGGTGTATCGACCTGCTCGATGTCGGAGATCATCGACTGGATTCGGCCGATCTCTGTCGACGGTCCGGTCGCGGTGACCACGCCGACGCCGGTGCCGGCCGAGACGATGGTGGACGAGTACGCCATCGATTGTCGGTCGCCAATGCCTGCGTCGACGTCGACGGCGAGCGTGTCTTTGCTGGCGGGGACGGATTCGCCCGTCAGCGCCGACTCCTCGATACGCAGATTCGTCGCCTCGAGCAGCCGCATGTCGGCGGGCACCCTGTCGCCCGACCTGATCGACACGACGTCGCCCGGAACGAGGTTCTCGGCGTCGACGTCGACCCACTCACCATCGCGGCGGGCCCGCGCGTGCAGCGACAGCATGTTCCGGATGCCCGCGAGTGCGCTCTCTGCCCTGCCCTCTTGGACGAACCCGACGACGGCGTTGATCACCGCGACCGCGACGATGACCGCGAAGTCGATCCAGTCGCCGAGGATCGCCTTCAGCACACCTGCGCCGATGAGGATGTAGATCAGGATGTTGTTGAACTGCGCGGCGAAGCGCAGCACCGCCGGTCGAGTCTTTGCGGCCGCGAGCCGATTGGGGCCGACGTGCTCGAGTCGTCGTGTCGCGTCGGCACTGGTCAGGCCCTGCGCGGAGGTATCAAGCGCTGCGAGGACCTCCGAGCGTCCCACGGCGTGCGAATCGGTCAGCACCGCATCTGTTGTCGTCACCGTGGAGACCTCTCAGACCGTCGTCGCGCTCGCTGCCCCTTAGCCAGACTCTAATCCGAATAGGCGACGTCGGCTGTGCGGCTCAGCCTGCGGGTGGCGCGGGAGAACTGCTGGCGACGTCGGCCGGATTGCGCCACACGACGGGCGCCTGCTTGTAGTCGAGCGAGTCGTCGCCGGTGGTGTCGGCCCAGTAGATGACCTGAGTCAGCTTTTGCCCCTCATCGGCGTAGGCGACGAGGCAGGTGGCGTACGACTCGCCGCGACGCATCGTCTCGGGGGGCTTCGGGTTGGCGCAGTCCTTCAGTGAGGTCGACGGCGGCAGTGTCAGCGCCGCGGTGCGTCCATCCGCCGAACCGGCGAGGCCGAGGACTTTGGGGGCGGGCGCCGGCCGTTGTGCCAGAGACGTCACTGTGACGTAGACGAAATATGCTGTGCCGCCACGGGTTTGCGCGCTGGGTACGTCTTTGCCCTGTGTGATGCCGGTGACCGTGAACAGCGCCGTCGACCCGCCCGCACGATAGGCGTCAGCGGGCAGTGATGCCGAGGCACCGAAGTCGAGCGTTGTTCCGGGTGCGGTGCGCGGATGTTGCTGCCCGGGTGCGACGGTCACGGCCGCTGATCGGGGCACCGACGTCGCGGATTCGGCGGTACCACCGGAGTCGGACGAACATGCCGCGACGCCGAGCACGCCCGCGACACAGGCCAGCGACACCACGAGCAGTCGCGGCCGCAAAACGGTAGTCCTCACGTGCGTAAGGTAGCGGATGTGGGTTCCACACAGGGGCAAGTGGTCGCCAATGGCGCGTTCGCACTCTTCTCACGACGACGAGTCGACGACATGAGTGAACTACTCGAGTCGATCTTCGGCCGCGACGACATCACCGCGGTCGGCGCGGATTGGCGCGGGATCGTCTACTTCACCCTCGACGACGATGAGGAACTCGCACCCGATACCGTCGTCGGCTTCGACCCGTCGAGCGGAGCGTCGGGACCGCTGGCCACTCTCGATGAGGTACTCGCGGCGGTTCGCGACGGCGAGATCGCCGAGGCCGTCGACGTCTCCGGATTCGACGCCTGGCGGATTGCGACCGGCACCCGTGAACTCGCGATGGGCGACTGTGTTCCACCGCTCGTCCTCGAGTTCCTCGGCGGCGACCCGGCAGAACGCGCCGACGAACCGCAAGACCTCATCACCTACGTTGCGGTCGCCGCCGCGCTCATGGGTCGACTCGAGGCGCTCGGAGTCCAACCGGGCGACGACATCCCGCCCGAGGTGTTCGACGACGAGCGCTGGTCCTGACTCAGGCCTTGCGTCCGCGCTCGGTGCGGTACCAGCGCACCAGTGCGTCGGTCGACGAATCAGCTTGCTGCGCAGGCGCTTCGGCGTCGGTGATGACACCCAGAAGTTCTTTGGCCTGCGTCTTGCCGAGTTCGACGCCCCACTGGTCGAACGAGTTGATGCCCCACAGCGTGCCCTCGACGAACACCTGATGCTCGTAGAGTGCGATCAACTGACCGATGACCGACGGGGTCAGTTCGGACGCGAGTATCGACGTCGACGGTCGGTTGCCGGGCATCACCTTGTGCGGCACCACCTTCTCGTCGACGCCCTCGGCTCTGATCTCGTCCGCGGTCTTCCCGAACGCCAGCACCTTGGTCTGCGCGAAGTAGTTGCTCATCAGTAGGTCGTGCATCGAGCCGGTGTCATCGGCGGTGGGCAAATCGTCGGTGGGGTTGGCGAAGCCGATGAAGTCGGCCGGCACCAGACGTGTTCCCTGGTGGAGCAATTGGTAGAAGGCGTGCTGGCCGTTGGTACCCGGCTCGCCCCAGAAGATCTCGCCGGTGTCGGTGGTCACGTGCTCGCCGTCGGCCTTGACCGACTTACCGTTGGACTCCATCGTCAACTGCTGCAGGTACGCGGCGAAGCGTGCCATGTCGTTCGAATAGGGGAGCACCACCCGCGACTGCGCGTCCCAGAAGTTCGAGTACCAGAATCCGATCAGTGCCAGCAGTACGGGCGCGTTGCTCTCCAGCGGCTGCGTACGGAAATGAGTGTCGACGGTGTGGAATCCGCCGAGGAATTCGGCGAAGCGTTCCTTGCCGATCGCCGCCATCACCGAGAGGCCGATCGCGGAATCCACCGAATAGCGGCCGCCCACCCAGTCCCAGAAGCCGAACATGTTGACCGGGTCGATCCCGAAGTTCGACACCGCCTCCGCATTGGTGCTGACGGCGGCGAAGTGCTTGGCGACGGCGTCCTCACCCGCACCGAGTTCGTCCAGCAGCCACCGCTTGGCGGCAGCCGCGTTGGTCAGCGTCTCCAGCGTCGTGAAGGTTTTCGACGCGACGATGAACAGCGTCTGCTCGGCGTCGAGGTCGGCGAGTGCCGCGACCATGTCGGCCGGGTCGACATTGGACACGAAGTGGCAGCGGATATCGGTATCGACGTAGTGGCGCAGCGAGCCGTACACCATGACGGGCCCGAGGTCGGAGCCGCCGATGCCGATGTTGACGACGTCGGTGATGGGTTTTCCGGTGTGGCCCTTCCACTCTCCGCTGCGCAGCTTGTCGGTAAATGCGCCCATCGCGTCGAGCACTTCGTGGACGTCGTGCACGACGTCCTGGCCGTCGACGACGAGTTGCGCGTCGGCAGGGAGCCGCAGCGCGGTGTGCAGGACCGCGCGGTCTTCGGAGGTGTTGATGTGCACGCCTGCGAACATGTCGTCGCGGTGCTGTTCGAGATTCGCTTCACGCGCGAGCGAGAGGAGAAGCTCGATGGTCTCGGCGTCGATGCGGTGTTTGGAGTAGTCGATGTGCAGATCACCGACGTCGATGGTGAGCTCGCGCCCACGGGAGGGGTTGTCGGCGAACAACTCCCGGAGATGGCGTTCGGCGAGGATCGGCTTGTGAGCCTCCAACGCCTGCCAGGGTTGAGTAGTGGTGATGTCCTTGCCGCTGCGCGAGACGTCGGTGCCCATGAACCAACACTAGGTCTTCACGGCGTGGCGCGTACTCGATAAGAGGGCAGACAGACGTCTCGTAACCGATGGTTCACTAATCGCGAACCCGCGGGCGGTCAGCGGCCGAGGGGACCCCTGCCGAGACGCAGCAGCAGCATGGCCAGCGTGTGGCCCTCCTGGCCGAGCGCGGCGAACCGGTCGATGACCTTCACCTCGCGCGAATGCACCAGCCGCGGGCCACCCGACGCCATTCGGGTTGCGCCGACCTTCTTCGACACAGCGGTCCTGCGCTTGATCGCGGCGAGGATGATCGCGTCGAGGCGGTCGATCTCGACCCGCAGGTCGTCGATCTCGTCTGACAGGTCGTCGATGGAGGGGTCGAGGCGGTAGTACTCGAGATCGATCGTCTCCTCGAACGGCACCGGCACGTCCGACGCGGCGTCGGGTGTCGTCGCAGGGTTCTGATCGTTGCTCGCATCGCTCACCGGGGTGATTTTGCCACGCGCCACCCGCGGCGGTTCTACTAGATCCCATGCCGAGCAGCCCGACGGTGACGTCGCAGTCACACACATCCGACGAGCCGCATCGACACCGATCCCTCGCGGGCCGGATCGGTTCGCTCACCGTGGTGGCGGCGATCGTGCTGATCGTCGCGCACCTGGTGGTCCGCGCGTGGCTGGTCGCGACCGGCAACTTCTACTGGGACGACCTCATCCTCATCGGCCGCGCGTCGACCGTGCCCATCTGGTCGTGGGACTACCTGGGCCAGAGTCACGACGGCCACTTCATGCCCGCAGCCTTCCTGGTCGCTGGTCTCTCGACGCTGGCAGCGCCGGTCAACTGGGTGATCCCGGCGGTCACGCTGGTCGTGTTGCAGGCGCTCGCGTCGCTCTCGGTGTGGCGAATGATTCGCGTGGTGGGATCGGCGGCGGGAGGTGACCGTGCGGATCGTCGACGACCCGCGCTCGAGGTGGGCGCGGTGGCTGCCCTGGCGTTCTATCTGTTCACTCCGCTGACCGTGCCCGCGTATATCTGGTGGGCCGCGGGCCTCAACTCGCTGCCGATGCAGGCGGCGATGGCCTGGATCGTCGCCGACGCCGTTCTCTTGTGCACCGGTCGCGTCCCAGAGTCGTCGCGACGACTCGTCGTCATCAGGTCGACGGTGATCTTCGTGGTCGCGCTCGCCTTCTTCGAGAAGTCGCTGTTCATCCTGCCGGTGGCCTTCATCGCGGCGGTGCTGGTTGCGCGCTTCGATCGCACCTCAGAGCCCTCGGATGACACCGGGGAGCCTGCCGACCGCACTGCCTCGGCGCTCCCGCGGACCCCGCTCATCGTCGCCTTCACGCGGGGGCGCGCTCTCTGGACGCCGCTGACCGTCGTCTTCGTGGTGTGGGTCATCGTCTACTTCTCGGTCTCCGACGCGACGGCGGGAACGCACTCGGTGTCGCAGACAGCGCAACTCGTGTGGCGCTCGATCAACAAGGCACTCGTGCCCTCCCTGGTCGGAGGTCCGTGGGACTGGGAACGCTGGGTGCCTTCTCCACCCATGGGATTCCCGTCGATCTGGATGATCGTCCTCGGCTGGATCGTGGTTGCCGGTTTCGTCATCTGGGCGATCAGGACGCGCGTCGGTGCGATCGGCGTGCTTGTCGCCGTCGCGCTGTACGTGGTGGTCGTGCAGATCCCGCCCATGTGGAATCGTTCGAGCGCCAACACCGCGCTCGAACTCGCACAGACGATGCGCTATCTACCCGACGCCGCGCTCGTGCTGGCCCTGGCATTCACGCTGCTCGTGGCCTCGCCGCTTCGTACGTCCATCGGTGCGTCGGAGCCGGATGGCACCGATCGGGGTGCCGCGCGGCACGCGCGCGAGGCGGGTACGTCGCCGCTGCTGCTCGCCGGGGTCATGGCGGTGGCGTTCGCTGTCGCGTCGTCGATCATCTCCACCGCGGCCTACTCGGCGTCGTGGAATGACGATCCGACCGGCCCGTATCTCGCGAACGCGAAGCGAGCACTCGCCGCGAACAAGGACACGACGATGTTCGACCAGGCGCTACCCCTCGAAGTGCTGCTCCCAGTCGCCTACCCGGAGAACCAGATCAGCCATACCTTCGGCAAGCTGCGCGATCGGCCGACATTCGGCACTCACACCGACCGTCTCATCGTGCTCGACAATTCGGGCAACGCGGTCCCCGGTGCCGTGACGCCGCGGCGTGCGATCAAAGCCGGGCGCGGGTCGTGTGCGCGTCCCGAACTCGACGGCCCGAGTCGACTCCAACTCGACGGTCCGCTGATCCAGTGGCAATGGACCATCGCTCTGGGATACTGCGCCAATTCCGCTGGGCAGGTGCGCTTCTCGCTCGACGGTGGGGCACCGGTCACCGTGCCGGTGACGGCTGGTCTGCACGTCGTCTACGTGCAGTTGGGCGGTCGCGGCACCGAACTCGACGTTCAGCCGCTCACGCCCGGCCTCGCGCTGCACACCGGGGACGGGCGCGTGGGTGAGGTTGTGGACGCGCGCCTGCTCGGGGGCTGACTGTCTGTCGGTGGCGGCGAGTAACCTGAACTCTCGATGACCAGTTCCACCCGCACCTCCGCCACGCCCGCCGGCCGCGCCCCGGCAGCAAGCTCCGACGACGCGTCCGCGCGTCTCCTGGCAGGGCTCAATCCGCAGCAGCGCGAGGCTGTGTTGCACTCCGGCTCGCCCCTGCTGATCGTTGCGGGCGCGGGGTCGGGCAAGACGGCGGTGCTCACGCGGCGCATCGCATACCTGCTCGCCGAGCGTGACATATCGCCCGGGCAGGTGCTGGCGATCACCTTCACCAACAAGGCGGCCGCCGAGATGCGCGAACGCGTCATCGGCCTCGTCGGTCCGCGCGCCAACTTCATGTGGATCTCGACCTTCCACTCGACATGCGTGCGCATCCTGCGCGCACAGTCGGCGCTCCTGGAGGGACGTAACTCCAACTTCTCGATCTACGACGCCGACGACTCCAAGCGACTCCTCGGCATGATCATCCGAGATCTCGACCTCGACCCCAAGAAGTTCGCGCCGCGCGGGGTGTCGGTGATCATCTCGAACTACAAGAACGAACTGGTCACGCCCGACGAAGCCATCACCGCGACGGCCGAAGGCGACCCGACCGAGCAGGCGATCGCGCAGATCTACGCCGAATACCAGCGCAGGCTGCGCACCGCGAATGCCTTCGACTTCGACGACCTGATCGGCGAGACGGTCGGATTGCTGCAACGTCACCCCGAGGTCGCCGAGTACTACCGCAGACGCTTCCGCCACGTACTGGTCGACGAATACCAGGACACCAACCACGCGCAGTACGTCCTGGTCCGTGAGTTGGTGCTCGGCAGCACTTCAGACGACTCCGCCGCCGAGCC
The DNA here is from genome assembly GCF_001665925.1 of Gordonia sp. 852002-50816_SCH5313054-c. Taxonomy (NCBI): domain Bacteria; kingdom Bacillati; phylum Actinomycetota; class Actinomycetes; order Mycobacteriales; family Gordoniaceae; genus Gordonia; species Gordonia sp. 852002-50816_SCH5313054-c. The sequence continues at coordinate 76,940 of NZ_LZTE01000041.1, read as the reverse complement.
CGACGCTCGCGCCGTCGAGCCGTCGGAGCTGTGCGTCGTCGGCGACGCCGACCAGTCGATCTACGCATTCCGCGGTGCGACGATCCGCAACATCGAGGAGTTCGAGCGCGACTTCCCGAATGCGGAAACCATTCTGCTGGAACAGAATTACCGCTCCACGCAGACGATCCTGTCCGCCGCGAACGCGGTCATCGCGCGCAATCCGAATCGACGTGAGAAGCGGCTGTGGACGGATTCGGGCGACGGTGAACTGATCGTCGGATACGTGTCGGATTCCGACCGCGACGAGTCGATGTTCATCGGCACCGAGATCGAACGCCTCACCGACCACACCATCGGCGGAGTCTCGGAATCCTACAAGTACTCCGACATCGCCGTGTTCTACCGAACCAACACCGGCTCACGACCCATCGAAGAAGTCTTTGTGCGCCACGGCATTCCGTACAAGGTGGTCGGTGGCACCCGCTTCTACGAGCGCAAGGAGGTCCGCGACGTCGTGGCCTACCTGCGCACCGTCGCCAATCCCGACGATTCGGTGAGTCTGCGCCGAATCCTCAACACGCCACGCCGCGGCATCGGAGACCGCGCCGAGGCGTGCGTCGCGGTGCACGCAGAGAACGCGGGTGTCAGTTTCTATCAGGCACTGCTCGACGGCGCCGAAGGCAAAGTGGCGCTGCTGAATTCGCGTGCGGTCAAGCAGATCGGCGCATTCGTCGACCTGATCGAGGGATTGCGTCGCGACTTCCTGACCACTTTCGGCCAGGCCGACGACGCGGGCACCGACGTGGCGATCGTGTCCGATGCCACGGAGGAGGGTGCCGACATCGGCGAGCTGGTCGCCGCGATCGTCGACCGCAGCGGGTATCGGGCGGAGCTGGAGGGCTCGAGCGATCCGCAAGACGCCGCGCGCCTCGACAATCTCAACGAACTGATCTCCGTCGCGGCCGAATTCAGTACGGAGGCAGCCGAACTCGACGTCGACTTCGACGACGAAGCGGTTGGCGACGAAGACCTGGGCGGAACCGACGGCGAACCAGAACCCGGTTCGCTGGCCGCCTTCCTCGAGAAGGTCGCGCTTGTCGCCGACGCCGATCAGGTGCCCGACGAGGGCGACGGAGTCGTCACACTGATGACTCTGCACACCGCGAAGGGTCTCGAGTTTCCGGTCGTGTTCGTCACCGGCTGGGAGGACGGCCATTTCCCGCACATGCGTGCCCTCGGCGACCCGGCCGAGTTGAGCGAGGAGCGTCGACTCGCCTACGTCGGTATCACACGCGCCAAGGAACGGCTCTACCTGACCCGTTCGGTGACCCGCGCATCGTGGGGACAACCCGTCTCCAATCCGGAATCGCGCTTCCTGCAGGAGATCCCGCAGCATCTCATCGATTGGCGACGCACCGAGCCCAGGCGGGGTGCGCGTGGATTCGGTTCCACCGGAGGCGTTTTCGGGCGATCCGACGGCGGATCGTCGCGCACGCTCGGTCGCTCGCAGTACTCGACCGACCCCAATCGCGGCCGGAACAAGCAGATCCACCTCGACGTCGGCGATCGACACAACCATCCCAAGTACGGCATGGGGAAGGTCGTGGGCAAAGAGGGGAGCGGTGCCACCGAGCGAGTGGTCATCGACTACGGCGGCAAGACCGGTCGTATCACCCTGCTGACCGCCGGCGGAATCCCGGGCGACAAGCTCTGACACGCGCGCTGCGTCGCCACCGCAAGGGAGACCGGGGCAGCGGGCGGTGTGGCCCTCAGATCAGGGCCGGGAGAGGTGAATCAGCCCGTGTAGGCCGACATCCGGACGCCGTGCTCGGCGAGCCACGGGGCCGGGTCGATCTTGGTGGTGCCGTTCTTCCAGACCTCGAAGTGGCAGTGCGGGCCGGTCGACTGACCGTCGGACCCGACGAGGCCGATCACGTCGCCTGCCCTGACGGTCTGGCCCTTCTGAACCAGCACACCGGACGAGTACATGTGGCCGTACACGGTGACGGTGCCGTCGGCGGCTTGCACCTGAATCCAGTTGCCGAAGCCCGAGGCCGGTCCCGCTTCTTTGATGACGCCGTCGGTTGCCGCGTGGATCGGGGTGCCGAGCGGGGCGGCGAAGTCGACGCCGCCGTGCATGCTGCCCCAACGCATCGCGAAGCCGGAGGTGAACTGGTAGAGCCCCATCGGGAGCGGTGACTCGTAGTACGGGCGGCTCGCTGCCGCCTTGCGCGCTGCCTCGTCCTTGACGAGCTGCTCACCCTCTGCGAGCTGCGAGGTGAAGACGCTCATGTCCTGCGAGGAGTTGTCGGGTGCTGCGATGCCAGGTCCCAGGTCGGGGACAGGAGCTGCGTTGCCGACGTTCGCGGTGTTGGTGGGAGCCGTCGCGGGTGCCGGTGCCTTCTCGGTGGTGCCGGCGTGGGCTGCCGCGGCCACTGCTGCGCCTGCGGCCATCGCGACGAGGGCAGCACGACCGCCGCGCAGGGCGGTCGGCGGTGCGGCAAGGCGGTGCTTGCCGCGGGTCCGGGTGCGGCCGGGCTCAGGAATCTGGCGGAACGGCTTCTCGGCGGGCCGTAGGTCGATCTCTCCGCTGTGCGTGAGGTCGAGGTCGGCGTCGGAGGGAAACGAGTCGAGCTGCGCGCCCTCGCTCTCGAAGGGGTCGTCGGCGTACGCCTCGAATCCGCCCTCGGGGATGAGGATGTCCTGCGTCAGTTCGGAGCGGGTTGGCCGGTAGTAGGGGTCCCACGTGGAAGGCGACCAGGTGGTCTGGTCGAAGCCGTCCGTCGCGTACTCGTGCTCGGCGGTATCAGTAGCCCAGGGATCGTACGAGTCGAGCTCGTCGATCGGGATGATCGCGGTCATCTCCTCGGCTGGGATGTCGTCGTAGGTACTGCCGCGTCGTGATGTCACGGTGCCGACCGTCGACGTCGACCTGCTCGGAGCTCCGCGTTCCGCCAAGTCGCCCACCTCAATTCCTGTTGCTTCGTTCCCGATATCGATCTTGTTACCGTTCGTGACCGATTCGTGATCCGTACTGCTCGACTGACGGTAACGAAACGATTGCGGCAAGTCCAACGATCGACCGTAAGAACCCGCCCAAATGTGAGCTGGGTCACGAGTCAGAGCCGTGCATGGACCCATCGCAAAGACGGTGTTCTAGATGTCGAACCTCGCCCAAAACCGCTGCGCTACGCCCTTCTTCCCGACTTCGTGCCCGCGTGCGGCGAGCCGAGGGCAGACTCTATACGAGGAGCGTGGTGCGCTGATCGATGGCCGGTGTCCTGCGATGGGGACACCGACCGAACGAGTGATCTGCCGCACAAGCCACGCAGGCCCCCAACAGGGCTGTGTCCGGCAGGTTTAGAGTCCGATATGGCCCGTGTTACACCCAACATCAGCGGGCACAACGACGAAATGGTGAGCTGAATGGATCTCTTCGAATACCAGGCGAAGGAACTGTTCGCCAAGCATGGGGTTCCCACCACACCCGGTCGGGTCACCGACTCCGCCACCGACGCACGAGCGATCGCCGAGGAAATCGGCAAGCCCGTGATGATCAAGGCGCAGGTCAAGACCGGCGGGCGTGGCAAGGCAGGCGGCGTGAAGTACGCCGCGACCCCTGACGACGCGCAGACCAACGCAGAAAACATCCTGGGCCTCGACATCAAGGGGCACATCGTCAAGAAACTCCTCGTGGCAGAAGCCAGCGACATTGCCGAGGAGTACTACATCTCATTCCTTCTCGATCGCGCCAACCGCACCTACCTGGCGATGTGCTCGGTCGAGGGCGGCATGGAGATCGAAGAAGTCGCAGCGACCAAGCCGGAACGGCTGGCCAAGGTGCCCGTCGACGCCGTCAAGGGTGTCGACATCGCCACCGCGCGATCGATCGCCGAGCAGGGCCATCTGCCCGCTGAGGTGCTCGACGCCGCTGCCGTGACCATCGCCAAGCTGTGGGAGGTCTTCGTCGCAGAAGACGCCACGCTGGTCGAGGTCAACCCGCTGGTCCGCACGCCCGACGACCAGATCCTCGCCCTCGACGGCAAGGTGACACTCGACGAGAACGCCGACTTCCGTCACCCCGACCACGTGGAGTTCGAGGACAAGGACGCCACAGATCCGCTCGAGCAGAAGGCCAAGGAGAACGACCTCAACTACGTCAAGCTCGACGGCCAGGTCGGAATCATCGGCAACGGCGCGGGACTCGTGATGAGCACGCTCGACGTCGTCGCTTACGCGGGTGAGAACCACAACGGCGTCAAGCCTGCCAACTTCCTCGACATCGGCGGCGGCGCGTCGGCCGAGGTCATGGCCGCCGGTCTCGACGTCATCCTCGGAGACGAGCAGGTCAAGAGCGTGTTCGTCAACGTCTTCGGCGGCATCACCGCGTGCGACGCGGTCGCCAACGGCATCGTCGGTGCGCTCAACAAGCTCGGCGACGAGGCCAACAAGCCTCTGGTGGTCCGCCTCGACGGCAACAAGGTCGAAGAAGGCCGCAAGATCCTGGCCGATGCGAATCACCCCCTGGTGACGCTCGCCGAAACGATGGACTCAGGCGCCGACAAGGCTGCCGAACTGGCGAGCAAGTAAGAGGCGGAGAATCAATGTCGATCTTTTTGAACAAGGACAACAAGGTCATCGTCCAGGGCATCACCGGCGGTGAGGGCACCAAGCACACCGCGCTGATGCTCAAGGCGGGCACCAACGTCGTCGGTGGCGTCAACGCGCGCAAGGCCGGAACCACCGTCACCCACAAGGACAAGGACGGCAACGACATCGAGTTGCCGGTCTTCGGATCTGTCGCCGAGGCGATCGAGAAGACCGGTGCCGACACGTCGATCGCGTTCGTGCCGCCGAAGTTCTCGAAGGACGCCATCATCGAGGCGATCGACGCGGAGATCCCGCTGCTCGTCGTCATCACCGAGGGCGTTCCGGTGCAGGACACCGCGTACGCGTGGGCCTACAACGTCGACAAGGGTGCCAAGACCCGCATCATCGGACCGAACTGTCCGGGCATCATCACGCCGGAGGAGTCGTTGGTCGGCATCACGCCCGCCAACATCACCGGCAAGGGCCCGATCGGTCTCGTCTCGAAGTCGGGAACCCTGACCTACCAGATGATGTACGAGCTGCGTGACCTCGGCTTCTCGACCGCCATCGGCATCGGCGGCGACCCGGTCATCGGTACCACGCACATCGACGCCATCGAGGCCTTCGAGAAGGACCCCGACACCAAGGTCATCGTGATGATCGGTGAGATCGGCGGCGACGCCGAGGAGCGTGCGGCCGACTACATCAAGGCCAACGTCTCCAAGCCGGTCGTCGGCTACGTCGCGGGCTTCACCGCCCCCGAGGGCAAGACGATGGGTCACGCCGGCGCGATCGTGTCGGGCAGCTCCGGCACCGCTCAGGCGAAGAAGGAAGCGCTCGAGGCTGCGGGCGTGAAGGTCGGCAAGACGCCGAGCGAGACCGCCAAGCTGGCCCGCGAACTCTACGAGAATCTGTGATCGCGTAGTTCTGCGATTCTTCACGCACCCCCGGCGACGCACCCCGCGTCACCGGGGGTTCGTGTTATCTGGGTGCTTGTTGTCTGGGTGTCTTGTTGTCACGGTGTGTTGCTCGCCAGGGTGGGATAATGCACGGGTGACCAACGATGCCACGGCGACCGGAGGGGACCGAACCCCAGGGCTGGGTGTGCTGAGACTCCCGTTCCGCGCCGCGTCGGCGGTGTTCGACGCCGCTGAGCATGTCCCCGTGGCGGGTTCGGTTGTTCGTGATGTGCGACGGTCCGCGCACAACGTGGTCGATTCGGCGAGCGGATTGGCAACGGCGGGTGTGCAGACCGGCATGGGCGCGCTGATCCGCGAGATCGTCGACGTGTTCACGTCCGAGATCGACCTCACCGCGCTGGTGCTCGACAACGTCGACCTCGACAAGATCATTGCGTCGGTCGACATGAACGCGATCGTCGACCTTCTCGACCTCGACGCCATCGTCGCGCGCGTCGACCTCGATGCTGCGGTCGCGCGGGTGGACCTGGACGCGGCCGTCGCGCGGGTAGATCTCGACGCTGCGGTGGCGCGCGTGGATCTGGACGCTGCGGTGGCGCGCGTCGACATCGAGGCGGTCATCGCGACCGTCGACCTGGACGCGATCATCGACACCGTCGACCTCGACCGTGCGGTCTCGCATGTGGACGTCGACGCGGTGATCAATCGCGTCGACCTCATCGGACTCGCCGACGTCATCATCGACGGCGTCGACCTTCCCGGGATCATCCGCGAGGCGAGTACGTCGGTGACCGCGGACGTGATGACCGACGTACGCAGCACCAGCGAGCGTGCCGACGACGCCGTCGCCGACATGGTCGGCCGACTGTTGCGCCGACGAGTGGTTGCGGAGGTGGAGACCCGTGAGCGTGACTGAATCCCAGGCTGATTCGTCCGAGCCCGATTCGTCCCAGCCTGATTCTTCTGAGCCCGAGTCGCACAACGAGTCCGTCGGCAGCAACCCTTCCGACACCACCGCCGACGAGCACGCAGCCCGCGCCGAGGCCAGGAAGAGCAAGGCCCACGCGGTGCACGACACCTCGAAGACAGCGGGCATCGTGAGTCGCGGAGCGGGTGCAGTGATCGACCTGATCGTCGTGCTGGTCATCATGAGTGCCATCTACCTGGGCGTCGTGATGGCCCGACTGCTCTACAACGTCCACGACTTTTCGATGCCGAGCACCAACGGGTTCTTCACTGTCGGTGCGTTCATCGTCGTGTCGATCGTCTACCTGGCGACGTGTTGGGCGGTGTCGGGCCGCACGCTGGGTAGCGTCGTGATGGGTATTCGGGTGGTGAACCGCAAGGGTGATCGTCTGCGCCCGTCCGTAGCTGCGATTCGGGCTGCGATCTGTGTGCTCTTCGCCATCGGATTGCTGTGGGCCGGCGTCGATAGGAAACGACGATCCGTCGCCGACCTGGTGCTGCGGACGCGGGTCGTGTACTCGCGCTGAGGTTACTCACCCGGCGAGTTTCTTCACCCACCGAGGCGTGGTCGGCGACTAGCGTTGGTGAGGTGGTCGAGCGAATGACGGCAGAGGAACTGGTAGCCGCGCTCGTCGATGGTGGCACCTGGCAGTCCTGGGACGAGGCGCCCAGCTACGTTGCTCTCGACCTGGACTACGCCGCGGCGTTGGGGCGTGCACGCAAGCGAACCGGCGTCGATGAGTCGGTGATCACCGGTGTCGGAGAGATGTCCGGAGCTCCGATTGTGTTGGTTGTCAGTGAATTCGGATTCGTGGGCGGATCGATCGGGCGTGCGGCAGGCGAACGCGTGGTCGGCGCTGTTCGACGCGCGACACGCGAACGACTACCCGTGCTGGCTCTGCCCGCGTCCGGCGGCACCCGAATGCAGGAGGGCACGGCGGCGTTCCTCCAGATGGCGTCCATCGCCGAGGCGGTCGGAAGTCACCGACGGGCGGGGTTGCCGTACCTCGTGTATCTGCGTAACCCGACCACCGGCGGTGTATTCGCGTCGTGGGGTTCCATGGGACACATCACCTGGGCCGAACCCGGTGCACTCATCGGATTCCTGGGACCACGAGTCTACGAAGGCCTGCACCACAAGCCTTTTCCCGACGGCGTGCAGGTGTCGGAGAACTTGGCCGCCCACGGCATCGTCGATGCCATCGTGCCGGTGGACGAACTCGCCGGCCGGGTAGCCCGGGTCGTTGAACTCCTCGGCGAGCCGGTTGACCCGCCGGTGTCTCCTCCGGTCGACATTCCATCCCCGCCGGTCGACGCTCCTTCTCCGTCGGTCGGCGCTCCTTCTCCGCCGGTCGACGCTCCATCCCCGCCGGTCGGCGCTCCTCCTCCGCCGGTCGAGCCGCCACCGCCGCTGGTCGAGCTTGTCGAGACCTGGGATCGCGTGCTCGCGACGCGGGCCGCGGATCGTCGCGGTCTGCGCGCGCTGCTGCTCGCTTCCGATGCCGCCATGATTCACGACACCGGACCAATCGTCCTGGCGCTGAGCCGTTTCGGGCGAACGACGGCCGTGGTGATCGGGCAGGACAGAACCGTGCAGGCCGACGGTCGGCTGATCGGACCGGCGGATCTGCGGGTCGCGCGGCGGGGCCTGGCGTTGGCAACCGAACTGCGCCTGCCTGTCGTCACGGTGATCGATACACCAGGCGCCGACCTGTCCGTCGACGCCGAGGAGGGTGGCCTCGCGCGTGAGATCGCGCTCTGCCTGGCAGACCTCATCGCGGTGCCGCGGCCGACGGTGTCGGTGTTGCTCGGTGAGGGGGCGGGTGGAGCGGCGCTCGCGTTGTTCCCAGCGGATCGTCGACTTGCCGTGGACGACGCATGGCTGTCGCCGCTGCCGCCGGAGGGGGCGAGCGTGATCGTGCATCGCGATACAGCACACGCACCCGAACTCGCCGCGGCGCAGGGCATCGCGGCCACCGACCTCGCCGAACACGGTGAGATCGACGAGATCGTGCACTGGGGAGCGGACGGTCTCGGCGCGAGCATTGGGCGGGTGTTGGCGGGACTCGTGCCCGATCATGCACGGCGCGTGCGTCATTCGGCCGACCGGGGCGGGCGTCGGACACTCGCCGTCGGCGCGATCGTCCGCGACGTCGACGGGCGCTTTCTGCTTGTGCAACGACTTCGAGATCCCCAGGCAGGCCGGTGGACGGTGCCCGGCGGCAAGGTCGATCCGGTCGACGCTGTCGGCCCCGATGGAATCCGTGACGACGAAGGCACACTCGTCGCCGCGGTGATCCGCGAGATCGCCGAGGAGACCGGACTCGACATCGAGGTCGGCGCCAAGGCGTGGGTGGTCGACATACCCGACGGCAGGGGCGGGACCTTCGAGATCCACGATTTCGTCGCGGTCCCCGTCGGTGGCACGGTGCGCGCAGCCGACGACGCCGCTGACGCCGGATGGTTCACGGTCGACGAGATGCGGGCACTGCCACTCACCGACGGCTTGCTCGAGCACCTGACGGCGGGTGGGTTCGTCGAGTGAGCCAATTCGGTTCATCGTGAACACAATTCGACGTCGCGTCGAATCCGCAGGTCCGTACGTTGGGTGATGATCGTGACACCGACGTGTGGTCGGAAGCCCGGTTTGTGGGCATTAGCGTCTTTCAGAGTCAGATCAGTGTCGATTGTGATTCGCGGAGGTCGTCGTGCGCTCGAAAGTTCTCGCCGTCTTGTTGTTGCTCGTGTTCGGTGGGGCGGTACTGACGGCCTGTGGTGGCGACGACGACTCGTCGAAGGTCAAGATCGGCGTCGCCGACGCGTCCGAGGAATACTGGAATGTGTTCAAGCAGAAGGCTTCTGCGCAGGACATCGACGTCGAGCTGGTGAACTTCACCGACTACAACCAGCCCAATCCTGCGCTCGCAGAGGGCGAACTCGACCTCAACGAATTCCAGCACCTGCTCTACCTCGCCACCTACAACGCGAAGAACAAGCATAACCTGGTGCCGATCGGCGCGACGGCCGTCTACCCGTTGCCGCTGTACTCGACCAAGCACAAGTCGGTGTCGGAGATCCCGCAGGGTGGGCAGGTCGCGATCCCGAATGATCCGACCAACCAGGCGCGTGGACTGCTGGTCCTCGAGCAGGCGGGCCTGATCACCCTCACCAAGCCGGGCAATGCGTTTTCGACCCTCGCCGACATCGACCAGGGCAAGTCAAAGGTGAAGGTCATCGCCGTTGACGCCGGTCAGACTGCGGCCAACCTGGATTCGGTCGATGCCGCGATCGTCAACAACAACTACGCGACGTCGGCAAAGCTGACCAAGGACCAGATCATCGCGTCCGACGATCCCAACTCGCCCGGGGCCAAGCCGTACATCAACGCGTTCGTCGCCCGCAACGACGACAAGGACAACCCCACCTACGCGAAGCTGGTGAAGATCTACCACGACCCCGAGGTGATCGCCGCCGTCAAGCGTTCACTCGGCGACAGCGGTGTGATCAAGGACAATTCGGCTTCCGAGCTCCAACAGACGACGAAGGACCTGCAGGCGTCCGTCAACACCAATGGCTCCTGATGTCGACGCGGCGTCGGACCTCGGTTCACCCGCCGGGTCCGACACCGCGATTGACTTCGTCGGCGTCTCAAAGCGTTTCGACAAATCGGGACCGGCAGTTCTCGACGGAATCGATCTGAGTATCCGCTCGGGAGAGATCGTCGGGATCATCGGTCCGTCCGGTGCGGGAAAGTCGACGCTCGCCAGGCTCATCAACGGTCTCGAACGACCAACCGGTGGGCAGGTGTTCGTGCACGGTGCAGAACACAGCCGGGCGTCAGAGCGTGAGCTCAACCGGCTGCGTACCGACATCGGCATGATCTTTCAGCAGTTCAACCTGTTCAACTCGCGGACCGTCGCAGGAAACGTCGACTTTGCATTGAAGGTCGCTCATTTTCCGAAGGCCAAGCGGCGCAGTCGAATCGACGAGCTTCTCGACTTCGTGGGCATCGCCGACAAAGCCGATCAATGGCCGGCGGCGCTCTCGGGCGGACAGAAGCAGCGCGTCGGCATCGCGCGAGCACTCGCCACCTCACCGTCGATTCTCATCGCCGACGAGGCGACGAGCGCGCTCGATCCGCAGACGACGTCGGACACTCTGAAGTTGTTGCGCCGCATCAACTCCGATCTCGGTACGACGATCGTCGTGATCACCCACGAGATGGATGTCGTTCGTGACGTGTGCGAGTCGGTTGCTGTCCTCGACCACGGTCGGCTCGTCGATCACGGAGATGTGTACTCCGTCTTCGAGCGTCCCACGTCCGACGTCACACGGGGACTGCTCCGGCATGCCGTTGCGGGGGTTCCGGACGCCGACGCACTGGCGACGTTGCGCGCGCGGCACCCCGGACTGCTCGCGACAGTGTCGGTACGCGACGACGGTGCGGCTCGCGGTCACCAGGATGCCACGTTCGACCTACCCGCGGCCGTCGCGGAGCACGGTGCCCGATCGACGGTGATCGCGGGCGGCATCAGCGACATCGCGGGCAGGCCATTCGGCGCATTGACCTACGAGATCACCGGCGACGCAACGTCGGTCGACGCTGCGCGTGCGCAACTGGTGCGCATCGACGGCGTCGTCGTACACGAGGAGACACAGCAGTGACCGCCGCCCAGACGTTCGTGCTCGCCGACGGTGAGAGCTTCACGCGGGTCTTCGGGCCGGAGCTGCGGCCATTGTTGATCCAATCCATCTGGGAGACATTCGAACTCGTCGGCGTGACGCTGCTGATCGGGGGTTTGCTGGGGCTGGTCATCGGAGTGATCCTGTACGCGACGAGTCCCGGAAATCTCTGGTCCAACACGTGGATCTTCAACGGGTTCAACGTCGTTGTGAATATCGTCCGTCCGATCCCGTTCATCATTTTCATCACCGCGATCGCCCCGCTCACCAAAGCTGTGATGGGCACGCGCATCGGTACCGAGGCGGCGATCTTCCCGATGACGCTGATGGCGATGGTGGTCATCGGGCGCGTCGTCGAACAGAGTCTTGTGTCGGTTGACCCGGGCGTCGTCGAAGCGGCACGGGCGTCGGGTGCCAGTCGGCTGCGTACGTTGTTGACCGTCGTGGTTCCCGAGGGCTTCGCGCCGCTGGTCCTCGGATACACGTTCATCTTTGTCGCCATCGTCGACATGTCGGCGATGGCCGGGTACGTCGGCGGTGGCGGTCTCGGCGATTTCGCCTTCCAGTACGGCTATCAGCAGTTCGACTGGAAGCTGACCGTCGTGGTGATCGCCCTGCTGGTCATCCTGGTGCAAGCGGGCCAGTACTTTGGGAACTGGCTGGCACGCCGCGCACGGCACAGATGACCCGAGGAGCACGATGACCGACCTTCTGCCGCTGAACCCCGACGAGTTGTTGACGACGACCCGTTCGGTTCGCAAGCGCCTCGACCTGGAGCGACCTGTACCGATCGAGGTCGTCCGTGAAGCGCTCGAGGTTGCGATTCAGGCCCCGACGGGGTCGAACGCGCAGGGCTGGCATTGGATCGTCATCACCGACGCCGACCTCAAGCGCAAGGTGGCCGATTACTACGCCCGTTCGTTCGCCGACTACTCGGCGCAGCGCACATTGTCGACCGAGTCCGCCCGCCGAGTCGCCGCCAGCGCCCAGTACCTCGCCGACGTGATGGGCGAGGTGCCCGTGTTGATATTGGGTGCGATCAAGACGGGCGCTGACCTGCCGACGGGCAACCAGGCCGGGGTGTGGGGGTCGTTGCTTCCGGGGGCTTGGAATCTGATGCTCGCCCTGCGCGCACGCGGGTTGGGTTCGGCGTGGACCACGTTGCACCTCGTGTACGAGCAGGAAGTGGCCGACCTGCTCGGGATTCCCGACGGCGTGCACCAGGGAGTGCTGCTGCCGGTCGCCTACACGCAGGGCACCGACTTCACCCCGGCACAACGCAAGCCGCTCGACGACGTCCTACACATCAACGGTTGGTGAATTAACGGCGCGAGCACCGCCGTACCGGCGGTAGATTCGATGACACCATGACGCCAGCAGACCCCGTTGAGACCGCGACGCTCGCCGCGTCTGTCACGCCGCCGCTCACCAAGCGTGGCGAGGCGAAAGCCGCTCGACGTCGAGAAATGCTCGACGCCGCCGCCCGGCAAATGGCCGCACGGGGATTCGCGGGCGTACGCCTCGAGGACATCGGCGGCGCCGTCGGCGTGAGTGGTCCCGCGATGTATCGGCACTTCGCGTCGAAAACCGACCTGCTCGATCAGATGCTGCTCGACATCAGCCGCCGACTCCGCGACGGCGGTGCCGAGGTCGTCGACCGCGGCCTCGCGCCGGCGGAGACCCTCGAGGCGTTGATCCACTTCCACATCGACGTGCTTGTCACCAAGCCGGACCTGATCGTCGTGCAGGATCGCGACCTGCACAACCTGACACCCGAGGCCAACCACGAGGTGCGCTCGCTGCAGCGCCGATACGTCGAGCAGTGGGTCGACGTGCTGCTCGCGTTGATGACCGAACGCGGCGCGACCCTCGCGCGGCCGGAAGCCCGCGTCCGCGTGCACGCGATGTTCGGCCTGCTCAACTCCTCGCCGCGACTGCCCTCACTCGACAGCGCCCGCCTCCGCACCGTCCTGACCGCCATGGCCACCGCCGCGCTGGAGTGCGCGGGGGAGTGAGCGGGGGCGTCGGGCCGTCGGGGCGTGCAGAAACTAGGGGAAGGGTTCTTTTCTCGGGTTGTGTGCGTTTCCGTGGGTTGTTTCGCGGGGAACGGTCAGAGCCACGGGGAAGAGTTCGGCCTGCCCGGTGCGGGGTGGTCGGAGCGCTACGCAGAAAGTGGGGGAAGAACCCTTCCCCCACTTTCCGCGCACCCAGTCTGGACGGCCGTCAGATCCCGAGCTCGGCCCGGCGGCGTACGACCTCGGCGCGATACCGTGCGACGTTGTCCATCTTGATCTGCTCGTAGCCGCGGACCATGTCGGGCAGCGCCGCCAACTCGGCCAGCGCCGATAGACGTCCCGGATCGTGAGCGCCCGGATCGGTAGACCCTGAGCCGACGGCGCCGAGGATCGCGTCGACGAGTTCCCGATACTCGACGATGAGGTCGCGCTCGGTGCGTCGAATCTCGGTGTAGCCGAACGGATCGAGGCGCGTACCGCGCAACTTCTTCATCTTCGCGAGGCCGGCGAGCATCGGGGCCGTCCGCGCACCGAACGACATCTTCTCCTTGCGGCCCAGTGCGCGCAGCAGCGGAGGATGCAGTCGCACAGCGACTTTGGCGTCATCGCCGTACTCGCCGGTGTTCTGTGCGGCGAAGGTCGGATCGGCGGTGAGTCGCGCCACCTCGTACTCGTCCTTGTACGCCATGAGCTTGTACAGGTTGCGTGCCACCGCGTCGACGAGTTCGGGGCTGTCCGATTCGCGCGACACACGGTCGACGACGTCCAGATACTCAGCAGCATAACGCTTGTCGGCGTAGGCGACCAGTTCGTCGACGCGGATGCCGACGCTGTGGGCGAGATCGTCGTCGAGGTGTAGTCGTGCAACCTGCTCACGCGCATACGAACTCGGCTCCACCGCAACCGGTTCGACGCCGGTCAGCTCTCGCGACACGGCATCCGGATCCGCGATCACCTGACGACCACGCCGGAACGCCTGCAGGTTTGCCGACACCGCAACGCCGTTGAGCTCGACGGCGCGCTCGATCGACTCGGCCGAGATCGGTAGTGCTCCGGTCTGATATGCAGCGCCGACCATCAGCATGTTGGCGAACTGCTCGTCGTCGAACAACTCCGTCGCGAGCGCGCCCGCGTCGAGGTATGCGGCTCGTGCGACCCGCGCGTCGATCGAATCGTGGACGGCAGTGTCGGCGGGGAAGCCGACCGAGGTGTCGATGACCATGGCGCCGGTGGGAATCCGAGTCGTCGACACCACCGCGACGGTCCGATCCGGCGCGGTGACCTTCAGGTTCACCGGGTCGGTGCCGACGAGCGAATCGCACGCGAGGTACAGGTCGCACGTGTCGGCCGCAGCCTTGGCGGCCTGCTCGACGGGGCGGGGGAGGTGGTCTCGACAAGCTCGACCAGCGGAGTCAGTTCGACCAGCGGGATTAGCTCGACCAGCGGTGGGGTGGTCTCGACAAGCTCGACCATCGGTCGAATCAGCTCGACCATCGTTCGGGGTTCGACCAGCGGAACCAGCGACGTCAGCGGAGTGCAGCGCCGAGACCTTGATGTCGCTGACGACGGCGCCGCCCTTTTGGGCCAGGCCGGTCATGTCGACGGTGCGGGCCGCGTGGCCGTCCAAAAACGCTGCGGTGGCGAGGATCTGGGAAACGGTGACGACGCCGGTCCCGCCGATGCCCGTGATGCGCATCGTGAAGTCGGTGTCGGCGGTGACGGGTCGAGCGGTTGGGGGCGTGGGGACGGTGGCGGCGTCGATTTCGGTTGCACGCCGGGTCGCGGGTGTGTGGCCCGGCGTGACGGTGACGAACGACGGACAATCGCCCTTCAGGCACGAGAAGTCGAGGTTGCACGAGCTCTGGTCGATACGTGTCTTGCGGCCGAACTCGGTCGAGACCGGGTGCACCGAAAGGCAATTGGACTTCTCACCGCAGTCGCCGCAGCCCTCGCAGATGCGTTCATTGATCACGACGCGCTGTGTGGGAGTTGGCATCTGGCCGCGCTTGCGCTTGCGGCGCTTCTCCGCGGCACAGTGCTGATCGTGGATGAGGACCGTGACCCCGGGGATCTCGGCGAGTTCACGCTGTACCTCGGCGAGGTCGCCGCGATCGCGCACGACGACGCCGTCGGCGAGGTCGGCGGAACGTGTGCGCGACGGGTCATCGGAGGTGACGACGATGCGCGAGACCCCTTCCGCGGCAAGCAGACGCGTCAATTGAGCGAGACTGAACTCGCCGACGGGGTCTTGTCCGCCGGTCATCGCGACGGTGCCGTTGTAGAGCAGCTTGTAGGTGATGTTCTCGCCCGAGGCTACCGCAGCGCGGAGGGCGAGAGATCCCGAATGCGTGAACGTGCCGTCGCCGATGTTCTGCACGAAGTGGTCCGCGGGTACGAACGGTGCCATCCCGAGCCACTGCGCGCCCTCGCCGCCCATCTGGGTGACCCCGGCGATGTCACCGACCTGATCCGGATCCATCAGCAACACCATTGCGTGACAGCCGATTCCGCCGCCCACGAGCGTGCCGGGGCTCACCTTGGTCGAGCTGTTGTGCGGACATCCCGAACAGAAATACGGCGTGCGCACCGCGAGGGGAAGGTCGATCCGGGTACTCGACCGGCGCGCGTTGTGCTCGTCGAGCCATGCCTGCGCGGCGTCGAGGTGATGGTGTCGTGCCAGGCGTGTTGCCAGGCCGAGAGTGACTGCGTCGACGTCGAGTTCGCCGAAACGCGAGAACAACGTCGAACCGTCCTCGTGGACCTTTCCGACGATGCGCGGGGCGCGCGGATGGCGATACAGCATGTCGCGCATCATGGTTTCGATGAAGTCGCGCTTCTCCTCGACGACGATCACCTCGTCGAGTCGACCGGCGGCGGTGTCGGTGATGAAGCGTTCGAGGATCTCGCGGTCGAGCGGGTACACCATGCCGAGTTTGAGGATGCGAATACCGGCCCGCTGCAGATCGGCGTCGTCGAGTCCCATGAGCCGCAAGGCATTCCGTAGGTCGAGGTAGGTCTTTCCCGCGGCAACCAGACCGATCCTGTCGTCGCCACTGCGTACCGCGATCCGGTTGATGCCGTTGTGTCGTGCATATGCCAGCGCGCGGGGGATGCGAGTCGTCAACTGATTCTGTTCGAGTTCCATGAGATTGGCGCCGAGCAGCTTGCCGCTGGGCACGTGCGGGCTGCGCCCCAGATCGCCGTAGACCGGCACCACTCGATCGGGATGCACCACCGCCGTCGACGACCCGTCTGCCACGTGTGCGGAGATCTTGAGCGAGGTCCACAGGCCGCTGACCCGGCTCATCACTGCGGCATGCACGCCGAGGTCGAGGATGTCCTGGGAATCGGCCGGGTAGAGCGTCGGAATGTAGAGGTCGGCGAGCGCCATCTCCGACGTGCAGGGGACGGTCGAGCTCTTGGCTGCGGGATCGTCGCCGACGAGCGCCACGGCACCGCCGTCGGGATGCGTGCCGATCAGGTTGGCGTGCCGTATGGCGTCGGATGCGCGGTCGAGACCGGGTGCCTTGCCGTACCAGTAGCCGACGACTCCGTTGCGTTGCTGCCCGTCGTCGTCGGCCACGAGCGGGCCGAGTGTCGGGGCGAGTTGCGAACCCATGACCGACGTCGCGGCGAGTTCTTCGTTGAGACCTGGGCGGTGCACGACGTCGAAGGGTGCGAGGAGCGACTGGCGTCGCATGAGTTCGAGGTCGAAGCCTGCGAGCGGCGAGCCCTCGTAGCCGGAGATGAACGACGCCGTGCGCAGATTCTGTCTCCGGTCGACGCGGGCGCGGTCGGCGATCATCCGGACGAGCGCTGTGATGCCGCCGAGGAAGATCGGACCTTCTTCGCGGGTGTATCGGTCGTCGAGTGTGAAGTCGGCGGGGCGTGTCGTCGCACGCGCTCCTGCCTGCGTCGATGCTGAATTCTTCGCGGTTGCGTCGCGCCGGAATGGGTCGGCTCGATCATCTGCGAGGGTCACGGGTTCACCTGGCCTTCGTGGTGTGTCGGCGTCGGCACGGGGTACGGCCGACGACGTGTGGGCTGGGTCCGGGGGTGGTGGACCTCATCACCCACACTACGAAATTGCGTGACGCCCGTCACGTCAGGGACAACAATGACAAGTAGATGACAGCCGCGCCGCGATCCGCTAGAGTCGCTTTCAGTTAATTGCAGCTAACTGAAAGCGCGTGGCTGCACGCATTCCAGCCAAGCGAAAGGTCTGCCTGTGACGAGGGTGGTCTCGACAAGCTCGACCAGCGGTGACGGCTCGACCAGCGATGACGGCTCGACCAGGGTGGTCTCGACAAGCTCGACCAGCGATGGGGACTCGACCGGCGGGAAGGGCTCGACCGGCGGGAAGGGCTCGACGGCCCGGGAGGTGCATGAGGCCAACGTCGCGACGCTGAGGGAGCGCCTTGCGCGGGTCGCGGTCGGCGGCGGCGAGCGCGCTCGGGAACGGCACATCTCGCGCGGCAAGCTGCTCCCTCGCGATCGCGTCGACGGCTTGCTCGACGTCGGGTCGCCGTTCCTCGAGGTCGGATCGCTTGCGGCGTTCGGGATGTACGACGACAAGGCGCCGTCGGCCGGTGTGATCGCCGGCGTCGGACGGGTGGCGGGGCGCGAGTGCATGATCGTCGCCAACGACGCCACGGTGTCGGGTGGCACCTACTACCCGATGACGGTCAAGAAGCATCTGCGCGCGCAGGAGATCGCCGCCGCCAACCTGCTGCCCTGCATCTACCTCGTCGATTCCGGTGGCGCGATGCTCCTCGCGCAGGACGAGGTCTTCCCCGACCGCGAACACTTCGGACGCATCTTCTACAACCAGGCGACGATGAGCGCGGCAGGTATCCCGCAGATCGCCGCGGTGCTGGGATCGTCGACGGCAGGCGGCGCCTATGTGCCGGCGATGAGCGACGAGACCGTCATCGTCCGCAATCAGGGCACCATCTTCCTCGCGGGACCCCCGCTGGTGAAGGCCGCGACCGGCGAGGACGTCAGCGCAGAGGACCTCGGCGGTGGCGCCATGCACTCGTCGGTCTCCGGGGTCACCGACCACCTCGTCGACAACGACCAGCAGGCGCTGGCCAAGGTCCGCGAGATCATCGCGACCCTCGGGCCGCGCGAGCAACCGCAGTGGGACACGATCGCCCCGCGTGAACCCGCGCGCAGCCAGACCGACATCTACGACGTCGTGCCCACCGACGCGCGTACCCCGTACGACGTTCGACAGGTCATCGAGATCATCAGCGATGCAGGCGAATTCACCGAGTTCAAGGCGAACTACGGCACGACGCTGGTCACGGCGTTCGCGCACGTGCACGGTCATCCCGTCGGCTTCGTCGCCAACAATGGTGTGCTGTTCAGCGAATCGGCGCTCAAGGGAGCGCACTTCATCGAACTGTGCGACCAGCGTCGAATTCCGTTGGTGTTCCTACAGAACATCACCGGATTCATGGTCGGGCGTGCCTATGAGGAAGGCGGTATCGCCAAAAACGGCGCCAAGATGGTCAATGCCGTTGCGTGCGCACGCGTTCCGAAGTTCACCGTGATGATCGGTGGCTCGTTCGGGGCGGGCAACTACTCGATGTGTGGCCGCGCCTACTCGCCGCGGTTCCTGTGGTCGTGGCCCAACGCGCGCATCTCCGTGATGGGCGGACCACAGGCCGCTGACACCCTTGCGACGGTGCGCCGCAACCAGGTCGAACGATCCGGCAAGGAGTGGTCGGCCGACGACGAGGAGGCGTTCAAGACGCCGATCCGCGAGCAGTTCGACGAACAGTCCGACGCGTACTACTCGACGGCGCGCCTGTGGGACGACGGCATCGTCGATCCGGCACACACCCGCACGTTGCTCGGGCTCGCGCTCGAAACCGCCCGTTACGCACCGCTGGCCGATCAGCGCTACGGCGTCTTCCGGATGTGACCGACCGATGCGACACGAGATGGATGAGAACGTCATGACGACACCGACAGCCCGCCCGATCCGCAGCGTGCTCGTGGCCAACCGAGGCGAGATCGCGTGCCGCGTCATCGAGACATTGCGCCGCATGGGGATTCGGAGCATCGCCGTCTACTCCGACGCCGATGCCGACGCTCTGCATGTGCGGATGGCCGACGTGGCAGTACGACTCGGGCCTGCGTCCGCCGCACGCAGCTACCTCGACATCGACGCGGTGGTGCGCGCGGCGCAGCAGACCGGCGCCGATGCGGTGCACCCCGGATACGGATTCCTTTCGGAGAACCAGAAGTTCGCGGCAGCGCTCGACGCCGCGGGGATTGCGTTCATCGGGCCTCCGGCGGATGCGATCGCGACGATGGGCGACAAGATCACCGCGCGCGCCGCCGTCGTCGAACGCGACGTTCCGGTGGTGCCCGGTCTGTCACGGCCGGGGCTGACCGACGAGGATCTGATCGCCGCAGCCCCCGAGATCGGATTCCCGGTCCTGATCAAGCCCAGCGCCGGCGGCGGTGGCAAGGGCATGCACCGCGTCGAGAACGCCGACGAACTCCCGGCGGCGCTGCAACGTGCACGACGAGAGGCCGGATCGGCGTTCGGCGACGACTCGTTGTTCCTCGAGCACTTCGTCGACACCCCACGCCACATCGAGGTGCAGGTCCTTGCCGACAAGTACGGCAACGTGATTCATCTCGGCGAGCGCGAGTGCTCGCTGCAGCGTCGACACCAGAAGGTCATCGAGGAGGCACCCTCGGCGCTTCTCGACGAAGCGACGCGCGCACGTATCGGCGAGGCCGCCTGCGACGCGGCGCGCAGTGTCGGCTACACCGGAGCGGGCACCGTCGAATTCATCGTCTCCGCCAAGCGACCCGACCAGTTCTTCTTCATGGAGATGAACACACGGCTGCAGGTCGAGCATCCTGTCACCGAGCTCGTCACCGGAGTCGACCTCGTCGAGCAGCAGATCCGGGTTGCGCGCGGTGAGAAGCTCGCGCTCACCCAGTCCGACATCGTCTTGTCGGGGCACGCGATCGAGGCGCGGGTGTATGCCGAAGATCCGGCGCGGGGATTCCTGCCGACCGGCGGCACGATCGTGGCGCTCGAAGAGCCGGCCGTGCCGGGTGAGACGTCCGAATACAGCGGCATCCGTGTCGATTCCGCGATGTTCGAGGGCATGGTAGTCGGGAGCGATTACGACCCTATGCTGGCCAAGGTCATCGCATACGGCAGCGACCGCGACGAGGCGATCGAGCGTCTCGACCAGGCTCTCGCGCACACCAGAGTGCTCGGTGTGGTCACCAACATCGACTTCTGCCGCTTCGTGCTGGCGCAGGACCGCGTCCGCGACGCCGAGCTCGACACCGAACTGCTCGACAGGCTCGTCGTCGACTACGCTGCGCCGCAACCGGTTCCGGAAGCGCTGGTGCTCCTGGGTGCTGCCCGCACCGGGTTTCGGCAACCCGGCGACGTCTGGAATACCGAAGTCGGCTGGCGCATCGGTGCACCTGCACCGGTGGTGACCCGCATCGTCGACGGCGACAACAAGCACTGGACGGTCTCGTTCCGTGTCGACGCCGCCACCGACGACACTCTGCGCGGACGCGCGTCGGTCTCCGGCGACGACGTCGACTCCTGGGAAGCCGACGTCGAATACCGTCGAATCGACCAGGGCGGCAACGGTGATCACGTCGACCGCTTGATCGTCGACGGTGTCAGTCAGTCGTGGTCGCACGCGGAGATCGACGGCTCGTGGTGGGTGTCGGGACCAACGGGGTCGTGGACTCTCGAACTCGCCCGACCGATTCTCGACGAGGCCGCAGATGAGAAGGCCGGAGAGATCACCTCGCCCATGCCGGGGACCATCGTTGCCGTGTCGGTCGTCGACGGTGACGATGTCGAGGCAGGGGTACCCGTGCTCGTCGTCGAGGCGATGAAGATGGAGCACACGCTGACAGCCCCGATCACGGGCGTGGTCGCGCTCGCGGCGAAGGTCGGCGACAAGGTCGCGGCGGGCCAAACACTTGCACACGTAACGGATGAGAACTCGATGGAGCAGGCCAACTGATGGAACTGACACAGGACTACACCGACCTGATCGACACCGTGCGCGACTTCGCGCAGTCGGTGGTTGCGCCGGTCGCGGCGAAACACGATGCGGAACACAGCTTTCCGTACGAGGTCGTCTCGCAGATGGGGAAGATGGGACTCTTCGGACTCCCGTTCTCCGAAGAGTACGGCGGCATGGGTGGCGACTACTTCGCGCTGTCGCTCGCGCTCGAGGAACTCGGCAAGGTCGACCAGTCGGTGGCGATCACGCTCGAGGCGGGCGTGTCGCTCGGGGCGATGCCCATCTACAAGTTCGGCACCGAGGAGCAGAAGCAGCGCTACCTGCCCGACCTGACATCTGGTGTCGCACTGGCCGGATTCGGCCTCACCGAGCCGGGGGCCGGCTCCGATGCCGGGGCAACCGCCACAACTGCGCGCGACGACGGCGACAGCTGGATCATCAACGGCGCGAAGCAGTTCATCACCAACTCGGGAACCGACATCACGTCGCTGGTGACGGTGACCGCGGTGACCGGTGTCAAAGACAATGGGCGCAAGGAGATCTCGACAATCATCGTGCCGTCGGACACGGTCGGGTTCACCGCGGAGCCGTCGTACAACAAGGTCGGCTGGAATGCGTCCGACACCCATCCGCTGACCTTCACCGATGCGCGGGTGCCGACCGAGAATCTGCTGGGGGAGCGTGGCCGCGGTTACGCGAACTTCCTGTCCATCCTCGACGAGGGACGTATCGCCATCGCGGCACTCGCTACGGGCGTGGCGCAGGGGTGCGTCGACGAGAGCGTGAAGTACGCCAAGGAGCGGCAGTCCTTCGGTCAGCCCATCGGCAACTACCAATCGGTGTCGTTCGCTATCGCCCGCATGGAGGCGCGAGCGCACGTCGCCCGCACCGCGTACTACGACGCGGCGGCGAAGATGTTGGCGGGCAAGCCCTTCAAGAAGGAGGCGTCGATCGCCAAAATGATCGCCAGTGAAGCCGCGATGGACAACGCGCGGATGGCCACACAGATCCACGGCGGCTACGGGTTCATGAACGAGTACCTGGTGGCACGCCACTACCGGGACTCGAAGATCCTCGAGATCGGGGAGGGCACCACCGAGGTGCAACTCATGCTCATCGCACGAGAGCTGGGGTTCTCATGAGTGATGGAGCCCAATCGCCCACATCGACGGCTCGCAGGGTGATACAACGCGGATTGTGGTTCGAGGAGTTCGTCGAGGGCACGGTGTACGAGCACCGGCCGGGACGGACCGTGACCGAGGCCGACAACTTGCTGTTCACCACGCTCACCATGAACACCCAGGCACTGCATCTCGACGCCGCGTGGTCGGCGCAGCAACCCGGCTTCGGTGGTCAGCGACTCATCAATTCGATGTTCACGCTGTCGACGATCGTCGGATTGTCGGTGTCGCAACTGACCCAGGGGACGCTCGTCGCGAACCTCGGTTTCAGCGAGGTCTCCTTTCCCGCACCGTTGTTCGCGGGCGACACGCTGTACGCGGAGACGGAGTGCACCGGCATCCGCGAGTCCCGGTCGCGGCCCGGCGAAGGGGTTGTCAATCTGCTCCACGTCGGTCGCAATCAGGACGGGGTGGTTGTCGCCCGAGCCGCGAGGGCCACACTGGTACGGAAGCGACCCGACGACTGACACCGCCGGAGACAACTCCGGCGACGTCTGAACGAACAGGAGTGAGAATCGTGACCACCGGCCCGATCGTGCCGCCCAATCAGTTCGGTATTTCCAGCCAGATCGGCAATGAACCGCAGATGTTGGTCAACGCCTGGCTGCCCTCGGGGCCGGCGATGCTGTTCTGTCCGGCAGACCGTCCCGATCGCTACCAGAAGGCGCTCGAGCGAGCCGACGTCGTCATCCTCGACCTCGAGGACGCCGTCGCACCGGAGAATCGCGTGGCAGCGCGGGAAGCGTTGGTCGCCAACCCGATCGACCCCGATCGAACCGTCGTGCGTATCAACCCGGCAGGTACCGGCGACTATCGGCGTGATCTCGCAGCCTTGAGTGACACCAACTATCGGGTGGTCATGCAGGCGAAGGCCGAAACCGCGACGTCGATCATCGAGACGGCGTTCCAGACGATCGCACTCATCGAGACACCACTCGGGGTTGTCAACGTCAATGAGATCGCTCAAGCCGTCAACTGCATCGGATTGATGTGGGGTGCAGAGGATCTCGTTGCCGGTCTCGGCGGCAAGTCGAGCAGATTCGGTCAGGGCGAGCGAGGAGCGGGTACCTATCGTGACGTTGCCCGCTACGCGCGCGCGATGGTGCGGATCTCCTCGGCGGCCGCCGGGATCTTTGCCGTCGACTCGGTGCACATCGACATTCCCGACACCGACGGCCTTGTTGCAGAGGTCCGCGACGCCGTCGCACTCGGATACGCCGCGACAGCATGTATCCACCCCTCGCAGGTGGAGATCATCCGCGCTGGGTACAGCCCGGATGCCGACGAGATCGACTGGGCCAAGCAGGTTCTCGAGAAGTCGGAGGAGTATCACGGTGGCGTCTTCAGCCTCGACGGGCAGATGATCGACGGCCCCGTGCTTCGTCAGGCCGAGGCTGTGCTGGCGCGTGCCGCCGCAGCCGAGAACCTCGACACCTAAATGACCGCATGATCAGGATATGAGTCCACGAGAAGAGAGTGATCCGAATGGCCGAGCCGACGGTCGAATTGGCCTATGCCCGTGGTGAAGACAACCCGTCGCTGCTGACGGAGACGATCGGGCAAACGCTCGCGCGAACGACCGAGGCGTACGGGGAGAACCTCGCGCTGGTCGACGCGCCGAGCGGGCGCACCTGGACGTATCGACAGTTTCGCACCGAGGTCCTCGCGCTCGCCGCCGGACTGCTGCGGCACGGCGTTCAGGCAGGCGATCGGGTCGGGCTGTGGGCGCCCAACCGACCCGAATGGCTGATGGTGCAATACGCGACCGCCGAGATCGGTGCCATTCTCGTCAATCTCAATCCCGCCTATCGCCAGAACGAACTCGACTACGCGCTCACGCAGTCGGGTACGAGCGTCGTGCTCGCCGCCGACCGCTACAAGGACTCCGACTACCGGGGAATGCTCGACGCCGCCCGGCCTTCGACGCCGGAACTGCGTGAGGTGATCCTGTTCGAGACGCCCGAGTGGGACGAACTGCTCGCCCGGCCGTCGGACGACGAGTTGGCTGCGGTGGCGCAACGTGCGTCGACGCTGCGGCCGGACGACTCGATCAATATCCAATACACCTCGGGTACAACGGGTTTCCCGAAGGGTGCGACACTCACGCACGCCAATATCAGCAACAACGGGTATCTCGTCGGCGAACTCCTCGCCTACACCGACGCCGACCGCATCTGCATCCCGGTGCCGTTCTACCACTGCTTCGGCATGGTGATGGGAAACCTGGCCGCGACGAGTCATGGTGCGGCCATGGTCATTCCGTCGCCGACATTCGATCCCGAAGCCGCGCTGCGCGCCGTCGCGGACTATCGCTGCACGAGCCTCTACGGTGTGCCGACGATGTTCATCGCCGAGCTGGCGCTCCTCGATCACGTCGAGCCGGGCCAGTACGATCTGTCGAGTCTGCGGACAGGGATCATGGCGGGTTCGCCGTGCCCCGAACACGTGATGCGGCAGGTGGTCGATCGCATGCACATGGGCGAGGTGTCGATCTGCTACGGGATGACGGAGACATCGCCTGTCTCGTGTCAGACGAGAGTCGACGATCCGCTGGAACTGCGGGTCGGCACCGTCGGGCGGGTGGGGCCGCATCTGGAGATCAAGGTGATCGACCCCATCACGGGAGAGACACTGCCGCGCGGTGAGACCGGCGAATTCTGCACCCGCGGTTACAGCGTGATGAGCGGGTACTGGAACGAACCCGAGAAGACCGCGGAGGCGCTCGATGCCGACGGTTGGATGCACACCGGCGACCTGGCCGTCATGGACCCGAACTCGTACGCGCGAATCACGGGGCGCATCAAGGACATGGTGATCCGCGGGGGAGAGAACATCTACCCGCGCGAGATCGAAGAGTTCCTCTACACCCACCCCGACATCCTCGACGCGCAGGTGATCGGCGTGCCCGACGAGCGTTACGGCGAAGAACTCATGGCGTGGATTCAGTTGCGCGACGGCGTCGCCGACCTCACCGCCGACGACGTGCGCGAGTTCGCGACCGGAAAGATCGCGCGCCACAAGATCCCGAGATACGTCCACGTGGTCAAGGAATTCCCGATGACCGTGACCGGCAAGGTACGCAAGGTGGCGATGCGCGCGGAGTCCGTCGACCTTCTCGGGTTGGCGTGATGACCGACCCCGGATCTTCGGGCCGAGGCGAAACAACAACGCGCATGGACGATTTCGCGCGAGAGGTCGCCGAGCGCCACGGCGTCGACACGTCGTCGTACGCGACGCTGTGGGCCTGGTCGGTGGACAGTCCTGCGCAGTTCTGGCGCGCGGTGTGGGACTTCTTCGACCTCGACGCCGTTGCCGGTCCGCTCGCCGAAGGCGCCGCCGCCGTCCTCGCGTCGACGGACATGCCAGGCGCGCAATGGTTTCCCGACGTCACCCTGAACTACGTCGATCAGGTCTTCCGGCACGCCGACGATCCCGACGCCGCCGCGCGGACCGCGATCGTCGGAGTCGACGAGAGCGGCACGCGTGTGTCGCTGACGTGGGCACAGTTGCGCGAGCAGTCGCTGGCGTTCGCGCGCACGCTGCGCGGGCTCGGGGTCGGTGTCGGCGATGTGGTCGCCGCCTACCTGCCCGACATTCCCGAGGCGTTGGTGGCGTTCCTCGGCACCGCCGCGGTCGGCGCGATCTGGTCGGGTTGCGGACAGGACTACGCGCCGTCGGGTGCCGCGGGCCGACTCGCCCAACTCGAGCCCAAGGTGCTGGTGACCGCCGACGGCTACCGATACAACGGCAAGGACATCGACAAGACGGCCGACAGCGCCGAACTGGCAGGCCTTCTCGAAGGGCTGGGCTCCCACATCGTCGTCGGAGATCCGTCGCGACAGCCTGCCCGCGGAATCGAAATTCTGAGCTACGAGAGCGCCATTGCGTCGAATTCGCAGGCGCAGTCCGACGTTCCCGACGCCGACATCCCGGTGCGGGTCGGGTTCGATCATCCGCTGTGGGTGCTCTTCAGTTCGGGAACAACGGGGCGTCCCAAGGGAATCGTGCACGGGCACGGCGGCGTCGTCGTCGAACATCTGAAAGCCGCCGGCCTGCATGCCGATCTATCGCGTGATGACGTCTTCTTCTGGCACACCGCGCTGAGTTGGATGATGTGGAACTTCCGGGCCGCGGGATTGCTGGTGGGCGCTGAGATCGTCTGTTACAGCGGCTCACCGCTCTACCCCGACGCCGATCGGCTCTGGGCACTCGTCGCCGACGAAGGTGTCACCTACTTCGGCACCAGTCCCGGACAGTTGCAGGCGAGCCGCAAGGCAGGCCTGCAACCGGGCCGCGACCACGACCTGGCGGCGCTACGGGGGATCGGGAGCACCGGTTCGGCGTTGTCGGCCGATCTGTTCGACTGGATCGACGAGAACGTACGCCCCGGGATTCCGGTGTCGTCGATCAGTGGCGGCACCGACGTGGTGACCGCGTTCGCAGGCGGTTCGTCGGGTCAGCCGGTCGTGCCCGGTGAGCTCTCGGTGCGTTACCTCGGTGTGGCGCTTGCCAGCTGGGCTCCCGACACGACGCCGCTGATCGGGGAGGTCGGCGAGATGGTCGTCACCGCACCGATGCCCTCGATGCCGGTGGGCTTCTGGAACGACCCGGACGGTGCTCGTTATCGTGCCGCGTACTTCGCGCACGAGTGGTCGGGCACCGAGACCGACTCGGAACCCGTATGGCGACACGGCGATTGGGTCACGGTCACCGATCGGGGTTCGCTCATCATCCACGGCCGCAGCGACGCGACGCTCAACAAGCAGGGCGTGCGCATGGGATCGGCCGACATCTACGAGGTCGTCGAAAGCCTCCCCGAGATCGCAGAGGCATTCGTACTGGGCGTCGACGGGCCCGACGGCAAGTACTGGATGCCCCTGTTCGTGACCCTGGTGCCCGGCGCCACGCTCGACGACGATCTGCGCTCGACGATCGCCTCGTCGATCCGCACGCGGCTGTCGCCACGACACGTTCCCGACGAGGTGATCGAGGCGCCCGGCATCCCGCACACCCGCACGGGTAAGAAGCTCGAGGTGCCGGTGACCGCGATCCTCGCGGGCCGCACCGGCGTCGACGTCGACCCCCGGTCGATCGACGATCCGGGCCTCATCGACTGGTACGCAGCACGGGGTCGCGAACATCAGTGGTGAGGGATCCGTCTCACACCGATGTACTAGCGTGGTCGGGGAACTGCCGTGCCACGTGTCTGTGCGGGCGCGGCCCGCACGCTTCGACCAGGAGATATGACGTATGAGCTATCAGCCGGGGGGCTCCGGTTTCGGCGCCTCCGACTCGGGCCAGGGTTATGGACAACAGGCCGGACAACAAGCCGGGTATCCGCAGGCCGGGAGCGGGCAGCGCAGCTCTGACCAGCAGGGATCGTCCCAACAGGGGTCGTCGCAGCAAGGATCGTCACAGCAGGGCTACGGACAGCAGGCGCCCGGTCAGTACGGCTACGGACAGCCCTCCGGCTACGGCCAGCAGGGTGCGGGGGGCTATGGACAGGCTCAGGGATACGGACAGTCTCAGGGCTATGGAGACCAGGGCTACGGGCAGCAGGGATACGGGCAACAGTCCGGATATCCCCAGTCCGGGTACCCGCAGCCGGGATACGGTCAGTCCGATTACAACCAATACGGGCAGGGGCAATACGGCTACGGTTCCGCGCCGAAGCCTGCGAGCCAGGGGCTTCCGGCGAACATCTCGTTCATCCTCGCCATCGCTCTGTGCGCGCTCGCGGCGCTGAACCTCTTCATCGGCTTCTGGAGCTATGGCTCCGGGTTGTCGTCCGGCATCATCGTGATCGCTCTGTCGCTGCTCGCCGCTTTGTTCCCGAACAAAGTCGCTGTCAACGCGCTCGTTCCGGTCCTGGCGGCTTGGACCAGCGCCGACGCGGTGACTCGGATCTACTCGATCATTCGCTCCGCAGTGTCGGACGCTCAGAACTACGCGAACTACGGCGGCTACGTGCCCGCCTCCACCTCGTGGCAGGACTACGTCCAGTTGGTCCTGGCGTTGCTGATCGCGGGACTCGCGATCCTCTGGCTGCTCGTCGTGCTCGATGCGGTCAAGGTGGCACCAGCGCCGGGCGCTGCCGCGACGACAGGTTCGGTGCCCACCGGCGCGACCGTGACAGCCGTCGAGCAGACGACCATCGTGGCCGAGTCGACGCCCGCTACGCAGGCATACGGTCAGGCGACAACGACCGGCTACGGCGATGCACAGGCATCGGGCAAGGCGCAGGCGCCTGTCGCTTCGAGTCCCGCTGGCTCTCATTCCCCTGCGTCAGGTTCCTCTGCCGGTAGCTACGGACAGTCGGCGTACACCTACGGCCAGTCACCCTCTCACCAGGCGGGCAGCTCAACTGCGTACGGCGCGGGCGCAGCGTCGGCACCGGAGTCGTCGCCCCAGGAATCGTCGTCGTACTCGTCGTCGTACTCGCCCTACTCGGCTTCGTCGTATTCGCAGTCGCAGCCGTCGGCGAGTCCGTCCGCTCAGCCCGGATACCCGGGCGGCACCGGAGCGTCAGAGTCGACAGGGCCGGGTTCGAAGGGCTCGAAGGCAGGTGCGGGGTCCTCGCCGACCGCCGCGCCGTCGGCCGAGAGCGGATACGGGGAGCGCGGGGAGCGCACCACGGCGTTCCACCGGCCCGAAGATCAGTCGGGTAGGGGCGGTTCGTCGTCGAGCTGACGATGCGGCCGACGCCCCTGGGCAGTGAATCCCCGGGGGAGCCATCCAGATAATTCGATACGCGCAGGGCCCCGCCACGTTGCGGGGCCCTGCGTGTATGCCGTGAGCGTCGTCTCTCGGCGCGTCTCCGACTCAACTGCAGTCACTCGTGTCACGCTCGTAACGATGTCGTCGATCAGGTCTGTGCCCAGAGAGAATCTTTCCGCGCGTCTGCGTCAGGTGCGGCGGGCGACCCGTGCCCAGCGTCTCGGCACCGAGGGCAGCGCGCGCGAGTTGATCCTCGTCGCATTCGGGGTTCCGGTCATCACGCTGATGGTCCTCGTGGTCTGTGTGCTGGCGGTGCTCCTCATGTCCGGCGGAGATATGTCGGGCATCGCGAACGTGATCTCGGCGTGCTGGCTGGCGATCCACCAGGTGCCGCTGACGATGAACGGTGTCACGCTCGGTGTACTTCCCATGCTTCCGACCCTCCTCGTCGCAGCGGGAACCGCCGGATTCGCATCGTCGGCGAGCCGCGTCGGACGGTCTCCGTCTGAGCTCGCGGCGATCGCCGCGGCTGCGATCGGCGGACCACTCGTGATCACCGCGATGGCATTGGCCGTGCTCATGGACGGATCGTCGGATATGCCCGTTGCTGCGCCAAATGCCTTGTTGGCCTTCGGCTGCACGATCGCACTGCACGGGCTGGCGACAGCCGCAGGTGTGGTCTGGCGACGACGTCGCGACCTCGCAGCACTGACCTCGGTGACCGCAGCCGACCGTCGAGGGTTTCGCTTCGGTCTCCTTGCCGCGGTTGCGCTCCTCGCGGCCGGGTCGGTGCTCGTTCTGGTGCGACTTCTACTGAGCTTCTCCGACGTCGGGCAACTCCTCGGCGGCGGCTACCGCTTCGACGGTTACCTGGGGCTGACAGTGCTGTCGATCCTTTACCTTCCCAACGTGATCGTGGGCGCGACGGCAGTTCTCGTGGGCGCCGACGTCCACGTCGGGGCGATGTCGGTGGACCTGCTGTCCGTACGCAGCGGCCCGCTGCCGCCCGTGCCACTGCTAGCAGCGCTCCCCGACGCCGACTACGGCACGCTCGGCGTCGTCGGATTCGTTGTCCCCGCTGCCGTCGCCGGCTACGTCGGTTGGCGATGCCGATCGCTCGACCCGATCGCGCACGTCCGCGCTGTCGGCGTGGCCGGAGCGGTCGCGGCGTCGATCATCGTGCTGCTTGCCTGGCCCGCGGGCGGCCAACTCGGTGAGATCGGCGCGACGGGCGTCAATGTCGCGGCCGCGGGAGTGTTCACGCTCGGTTGGGTTGTCGTCGTCGGCCTCATCGTCGCGCTCATCTACGGTTGCCTGCCATCGACTCGGCGCGCCAGGCTGCAGATCGAGTCCGGCGGTGAGGATTCCGACGATCTCGACACCTGGCTCGACGACTCCGGATACGACGACGACTACGTCGTCGACTCCCGGGACGAGGACGGCTCGTGGAACGAGGATGGCTCCTGGGATGAGAACGGCTCGTGGGACGACAACGACTCGTGGGATGAGAACGACTCCTGGGACGAGAACGACGACGCCAGCGGCGCGGACGCCGACGACGCTTCGGAGTATGAGGACAGCGACGTTGACGTCAGCGACGACGAGAGTGCCGAGCCCGATGGTGGCGCGGGTGACAGCGCCACTGGGTTCGACGACGCCACGGTGCTCGACGACGGCACAGTGCTCGAGGACGCCACCGGATTTGACGATGACGGAAGCGGCGTCGACTCCGTCAGCACCGCGGACGCAGCGACTCGCTCACGGGGCGCGAACAGCGATCCACTAGGCTCGCAGATGTGAACAGAACCCCCGTAGACGCTGCCGATAACCCGGTACGCGTCCCGATCGTCGTGATGGCGTCGGGTACGGGAACGCTGCTCGAGTCACTCATCGACCGCGCCGACGGCCCCGATGCCGCCTTCGAGGTGACGGCGGTAGTCGTCGACCGTGATTGCCGCGCAGCGTCGATCGCGCAACGCCACGAGATCCCCGTCGTCGTGTGTCGTGTCTCCGACCACGCCGACCGCGCCCGCTGGGACGAAGCGCTGGCCGAGCAGGTGGCAGCAGTTGCGCCCGCGTGGGTGGTGACCGCAGGTTTCATGAAGATCCTGGGCCCGGCGTTCCTGTCGCGATTCGGTGGCCGCATCGTCAACTCTCACCCGGCGTTGTTGCCGTCGTTTCCCGGCGCGCACGGCGTCGCCGACGCTCTCGAGCACGGCGTCAAGGTGACCGGCGCGACGATCCACCTCGTTGACGACGGTGTCGATACCGGCCCGATCCTCGCGCAGGCGCCGGTGATGATCTCACCGAGCGACACCGAGGAGACCCTGCACGAACGCATCAAGTCGGTCGAGCGATTCCTGCTCGCCGACGTTGTGGCGAAACTCGTCACCCGAGGAGTTGTCATCGACGGACGAAAGGCCCGGATTCCGTGAACGCAGCCACCCCCGCAGACACAGGTCGACGCCCCATCAAGCGCGCGTTGGTCAGTGTGTACGACAAGACCGACCTCGCCGATCTCGCGTCGTCGTTGCACGAGGCGGGCGTCGAACTGGTCTCGACCGGGTCGACTGCGAAAACCATTGCGGCAGCAGGTATTCCGGTGACCGAGGTGTCGGAGGTTACGGGATTCCCGGAATGCCTCGACGGACGAGTCAAGACGCTCCATCCCAAGGTGCACGCGGGCATCCTCGCCGATAGTCGCAAGGAGTCGCACGTCGCGCAGCTCGAGGAATTGGGTGTCGCACCTTTCGATCTCGTAGTGGTCAACCTGTACCCGTTCACCGAGACCGTCGCGTCGGGTGCCACCCCCGACGAGTGCATCGAGCAGATCGACATCGGCGGACCGTCGATGGTGCGCGGCGCGGCCAAGAACCACCCCACCGTTGCCGTCGTCGTCGACCCGATGGACTACGAGCAGGTCTCCACCGCCGTCACCGAGGGTGGATTCACGCTGACGCAGCGACGTGAGTTGGCCGCCAAGGCATTTCGGCACACCGCTGACTACGACGTCGCCGTCGCGTCCTGGATGTCGCAGGAAGTGGCGCCGGCAGCGAACGGATCGACGTTCCCCGAATGGTCCGGATTCACCTGGGAGCGTTCCGCTGTGCTGCGCTACGGCGAGAATCCCCACCAGGCCGCTGCGCTCTATCTCTCCACTGCGGCGCCCGAGGGGCTCGCGTCGGCAGAACAGTTGCACGGCAAGGAGATGAGCTACAACAACTACACCGATTCCGACGCCGCCTGGCGCAGCGCCCATGACTTCGACGCACCCGCCGTCGCAATTATCAAGCACGCCAACCCCTGTGGCATCGCCATTGGTGAGACGATCGGCGAGGCACACCGCCTCGCCCACGCGTGCGACCCCGTCAGTGCATACGGCGGCGTGATCGCGGCCAACCGTGAGATCACCGTCGAGATGGCCGAGCAGGTCGCCGAGATCTTCACCGAGGTGATCATCGCCCCGGGCTTCGCCGACGGCGCGCTCTCGGTGTTGCAGCGCAAGAAGAACATTCGCATCCTGCGAGCCGTCCCGCCGGTGCGCGCAGGACTCGAGTTCCGTCCGGTGTCCGGCGGCCTGCTCATGCAGGATCGCGACATCCTCGACGCCGAGGGCGACAACCCGGAGAACTGGACACTCGTCGCAGGACCTCCCGCCGACCCCGACACCCTCGCCGACCTCGAATTCGCGTGGCGCGCATGCCGCTCGGTGAAGTCCAATGCCATCTTGCTCGCCAAGGACGGCGCCTCTGTAGGCGTCGGCATGGGGCAGGTCAACCGGGTCGACTCGGCGCACCTCGCCGTCACCCGCGCAGGCGAGCGGGCCAGTGGCAGCGTTGGAGCGTCGGACGCCTTCTTCCCGTTCCCCGACGGGCTGCAGGTGCTGATCAACGGTGGGGTATCGGCCGTCGTGCAGCCGGGCGGGTCGATCCGCGACAAAGAGGTCATCGAGGCCGCCGCCGAGGCCGGCATCACCCTGTACCTCACCGGTGCACGGCATTTCGCGCACTGACCTGATCGCGTCGACTGTGCGCTCCGTCGGGTCGAGTGGGCGTCGCGTTCTGCCGACCGGGCGCTTCGTTGGGCCGAGTGGGCGTGACCGATGAGCGTGCTCGATCTCGTGCTGCTGTTCGTCGCGGGGTTCGGCGCCGGGCTGATCGGATACGTCACCGGCTTGGCGTCGGTGGTCAGCTATCCCGCCCTTCTGGCAGTGGGACTCAGCCCGATCGCGGCGAACGTCACCAACACGGTGTCGCTCGTCGCGGTGGGGGCGGGGAGTCTCGGCCAGTCCGGCAAAGTACTGCTCGCGGGTGATCGTCGGCCGCTGTACGCCGGTGTGGTCGCGTCGCTGATCGGCGGCACGATCGGCGCGATCATTCTCTTGATCACGCCCCCCGACAGCTTCAAGGTGATCGTGCCGTACCTCGTCGGGTTTGCGGCGATTGCTCTGCTCGTTCAACCACAGCTTCGACGACTCGCCTCACGCCACGCCGACCGTCCGTGGCTCTTCGTCGTCGGACTCGGCCTGATCTCCATCTACGGCGGCTACTTCGGTGCGGGCGCGGGCATCGTGCTACTCGCCCTGACTCTCGTCGTGACAAGCGAACCACTCTGGCGCGCAACGCTGTTGAAGTCTCTGTTTCTCGGCGTGGCCAATCTTGTTGCGGCCGTGGGGTTCATCATCTGGGGCCCGGTTCATTGGCCGGCCGCGATCGCGATGGCGATCGGTTGCCTGATCGGCGGTTGGTGCGGTCCACCCGTGGTCAAGCGACTGCCCGCCGGGCCCCTGCGTATCGCGGTGGGACTCGGCGGGCTCGGTCTTGCTGTGTGGTTGGCGTTCAGCTGATACCCGTCGTCGAGTCGAGATCCCTTGTGCGAACGTACGCTTGGCGCACATAATGGTCGACGTCCCTATAGAAGCGACTACCCACCACGCCACTTCGGCGCGCCTTTTTCTCACGCTGAGGAAAAAGATGGTCGCGCGCTGCCCGGACCGGTACACATAGCCGGTGACTTTGTTCGTCGACATCTCGCCCGAAGAGCAGCAGGGCGGGCAACCAGGGGTCGAGAAGACCTCGACCGGCAGCAGGCTT
Organism: Gordonia sp. 852002-50816_SCH5313054-c; assembly: GCF_001665925.1. Lineage (NCBI taxonomy): Bacteria > Bacillati > Actinomycetota > Actinomycetes > Mycobacteriales > Gordoniaceae > Gordonia > Gordonia sp. 852002-50816_SCH5313054-c. The sequence goes on along the minus strand of NZ_LZTE01000041.1, from coordinate 42,763 downwards.
CGTTCTGTTGCACTGCAATTCGGTCTCCCCGTGCTCTCCGTGGTTCTGTTCCTCGCTGTCTACCAAGCCGTCGCCGTCAGCGGCGTCTGGAGCGAGACATTCGTGCCGCGTCTCGGCACCGTATGGCACGCCTTCGTCGAAATGTCGACGACGCACAACGGCGTCGTCGGATACGCCGGTTACTACTGGTGGGAACACCTCTACATGACGCTGCGTCGTGTCTTCGTCGGTGTCGTGATCGGCGTTGCGGCGGGTGTTGTCCTCGGGCTGATCATGGGGTCGATCCCGTGGGTCCGTCGACTTCTCGAGCCGTGGCTGACATTCCTGCGCGCGCTGCCTCCGCTGGCGTACTTCTTCCTCCTGGTCATCTGGCTGGGAATCGACGAGGCGCCGAAGATCACGCTTCTCGCGTTGGCTGCTCTTCCACCGGCAGCGGTGGCGACCACCACCGCCGTCAGCGCCACCCCGGTGTCGCTGATCGAGGCCGCACGCGCGCTGGGAGCAAGCAGGCGTGAGGTGATCTCCGACGTCGTGATTCCGGCCGCACTGCCCGAAACATTCACGGGCATCAGGCTTTCGGTCGGCATCGCCTATTCGTCGGTGGTCGCGGCGGAGCTCTTCAACGGTATTCCCGGCATCGGAGGCGTCGTCAAGGACGCCAGCAACTACAACAACACTCCCGTCGTGCTTGTCGGCATTGTCCTCATCGGACTGTCGGGTCTTGTCATCGACGGAATACTTCGGATGATCGAGCACCGCCTGGTGCCGTGGCGCGGAAAGGCCTGAACAACAATGACATTCCTGACATCGAGCAAGGCTCGTCGATCGCGGCTGCGCTCGCTGGGGGTGACGGTCGGTGCTCTCGTCGCTTCGGCTGCGGTCGTGCTCACCGGTTGCTCTGTCGACAAGTCCGGCGGCGACAGCGACAAGCCGACGATTCGCCTTGCCTACCAGTCCTTCCCGAGCGGTGATCTGATCGTGAAGAACAACAAGTGGCTCGAGGACGCGCTACCGAACTACAACGTCAAGTGGACCAAGTTCGATTCAGGCGCCGACATCAACACGGCGTTCGTCGCGAAGCAGATCGACTTCGGCGCAATCGGTTCGAGCCCCGTGGCGCGCGGACTCTCCGCGCCGTTGAACATCGCCTACCAGGTCGCGTTCATCCTCGATGTCGCAGGCGACAACGAGGCGCTGGTGGCGCGCAACGGAACCGGGATCAATTCGATCGCCGACCTCAAGGGCAAGCGCGTGGCGACGGCGTTCGCATCGACCTCGCACTACAGTCTGCTCGCCGCACTCAACCACGCCGGTGTGAACCCGAAGGACGTCAACCTGATCGATCTTCAGCCGCAGGCATCGCTCGCCGCGTGGCAACGCGGAGACGTCGACGCCGTCTACACCTGGCTGCCGACACTCGACGAGTTGCGCAAGACCGGTAAGACCATCGTGACCAGCCGTGAGGTGTCCACCTGGGGTAAGCCGACGCTCGACCTCGGCGTCGTGTCGTCGGACTTCGCGAAGGATCACCCCGACGTCGTCGACACCTGGCGCAAGGCGGAAGCGCGCGCTCTCAAGCAGATCCACGACGATCCGCAGGCGGCGGCCAAGGCTATTGCCGCACAGTTGAATACGACACCCGAGGACGCGGCCAACCAGCTCAAGCAGGGTATCTACCTGACGAACGACGAGCTGACCTCGCCGCAGTGGCTCGGCACCGACGGTAAGCCGGGCAACGTTGCCGACAACCTGCACAGCGCCGCGGAATTCCTTGCGGAACAACAGCAGATCCCGTCGGCGCCCCCGCTGTCGACGTTCCAGAACGCGATCTACACCAAGGGGCTTCCCGGTGTCCTCACAGCACAGTGATACCAAGGTTGACGCTGGTAAGAAGGTCGACGTTGCGGTGACCGAAGGCGAAGCGTCGTCGACTCCCATTGCAGCGCAAGGCGAAGGCAGCATCAGCCTGCGCGCGGTGACCCAGCGGTACGGCAAAGGCAACGACGCTGTGACGGCCGTCGGGCCCGTCGACCTCGAGGTCGACCCCGGTGAAGTGCTCGTACTCGTCGGTCCGTCGGGTTGTGGCAAGTCGACGCTCCTGAGGCTGATCGCCGGATTCGAGGACCCCGCGTCGGGCGTCGTAGAGGTTTCTGGACGAAAGCCGCTGCCCGGCAGCTCGTCTGGCGTGGTGTTCCAGCAGCCGAGGCTGTTTCCGTGGCGCACCGTCGGAGGCAACGTCGACCTCGCCCTGAAGTACGCAGGCGTGCCGCGTTCGGGTCGGCCGGCACGCCGGGAGGAACTCCTCGCGCGAGTCGGTCTGTCCGACACGGCGAATCGTCGAATCTGGGAGATCTCGGGTGGCCAGCAGCAGCGTGTCGCCATCGCGCGTGCGTTGGCGGGCGACACGTCGCTGCTCCTGCTCGACGAGCCGTTCGCGGCTCTCGACGCGCTGACCCGCGAGACGCTTCAGGAAGACGTCAGGACCGTGAGTGCCGAGCTGGGCCGCACGAATGTCTTTGTGACGCACAGCGCGGAGGAAGCTGCGTTCCTCGGATCGCGGATCGTCGTGTTGACGAGCCGTCCCGGTCGTGTGGCGCTCGACATCTCGTCGCCGATTCCGCGTACCGGAATCAGCGCCGACGACATCAGAGACTCTGCTGAGTACACCGTTCTGCGCACCGAGATCGCGAGCGCGGTCAAGAGTGCGGCGCGCGGCGAATCTGCTGGGAAGAAGTGAGCGTCGGGGTTTTTATCGCGCTGCGGTAAACCCTGTTCCGGCTGCTCGTCGGTGACTAAACAGGTGGTGTGAGCACAACCTCCCACCTCATCGCACCCGTCGGCACGCTTCGCGCTGCCGATCGGTGTCGACTGTGGGACTCTGTTGTCGACGGTGGGTCGGCGCGGACCACGGCCTTTCAGGAGCAGCAGGGGTACGCGCAGATGATTCACCGGATGACATGGGCAGACGGCAGCCACCACGGCTCGCCGCCGGTCCCTCTCGGACTCGCAACCACTTACGACTCCCCGAGAAGGACCCACCATGACCATTTCACTCCCTGATTCTTCACGTACCGGCGCACAAGCCCCACTCGATTCGACGCCAATTGATTCGGCGACGGTCGCGTCGGGGGTCGAGTTCGACATCGACGAATTCGGCCCACGATTCGGCGCCGAGATCCGCGGCGTTGACGTCGCTTCGGCATCCGACGACGAGATTCGCGCCATCCGGGCCGCGCTGATCGAGTACAAGGTGATCGTGCTGCGCGACCAGCACCTCAACGACGCATCGCACGTCGAATTCGGCCGTCGCGTAGGCGATCTCACCGCAGGACATCCCGTGTGGAACAGCGGCGACGTGCCTGCCGAGGTGTACTCGCTCGACAGCACCGACAACGGTTTCGCCGACGTCTGGCACACCGACGTCACGTTCATGCCCCGACCGCCGATGGGCTCGATCCTGCGCCCGGTTGTGTTGCCACGCAACGGAGGCGACACCAACTGGGCCGACGCCGAGCTCGCCTACGAGTCTTTGTCGGCTCCGGTACAGCGGCTCGTCGAAGATCTTTCTGCCGTGCACGACGGTAATCGAGAGTTCGGCTACTACCTCAAGCAGCGTCGGGGTGGTCGCGGAAACGTCTGGGACGGAAAGGAAGTCACCGAGTTGGTACCGGTGACCCATCCCGTCGTGCGGGTGCATCCGGAGACCGGGCGCAAATCGTTGTTCGTCAACCCGGGCTTCACGTCGCATATCGAGGGCGTGTCCGATGCGGAGAGCCGGGGCATTCTCGATCTGCTGTACGCGCACCTGACAAAGCCGGAACACATTGTGCGACACCGCTGGCGCCTCGGCGACCTGGTGCTGTGGGACAACCGCAACACCCTGCATTACGCCAACCGCGACTACGGCGACAACCGCCGGGTGATGCACCGCATCACGCTGCGCGGCGACGAGCCGGTGGGTCCGCCTGCCGCCGGCTGAGCGGGCGCGGGTTTAGCGAGGATACGGGTCAGTTCGCCCAGCGGGCTGGGCCCGTTTTCCGCTGGTTGAGCGGGCGCGAGCGCAGCGAGCACCCGAGTCGAAACCACCTTGGCGGGGCAGTTCGACCGGCGGGTGGTCTCGACAAGCTCGACCAGCGGGGGCCGGTTTGTCTTCCGCTGGTTGAGCGGGCGTGAGCGCAGCGAGCACCCGAGTCGAAACCACCTTGGCGGGGGATGCTCGCGCCAGCGACGGGTGCACCCGGCTGGCGGGTGGTCTCGACAGGCTCGACCAGCGGGCTGGGCCCGTCTTCCGCTGGTTGAGCGGGCGTGAGCGCAGCGAGCACCCGAGTCGAAACCACCTTGGCGGGGGATGCTCGCGCCAGCGACGGGTGCACCCGACCGGCGGGTGGTCTCGACAGGCTCGACCAGCGACGAGTGCGCTCGACCAGCGAGTTCAGTTCGACCAGCGGGCTGGGCCCGTTTTCCGCTGGTTGAGCGGGCGCGAGCGCAGCGAGCACCCGAGTCGAAACCACCTTGGCGGGGGAAGCTCGCGCCAGCGACGGGTGCACCCGGCCGGTGGGTGGTCTCGACAAGCTCGACCAGCGGCGCGCGGCTCGACCAGTGGCGGCTGCTCGACCACCACCGCGCGGCGTATTCAACCAAAGGGTTGACAACCCGGCGGCGGCGTCGCACACTCGTATTCAACCAAACGGTTGAGGAGGGCGAGTGGCAGACGAGTTGTCCAAGGTGTTCGCCGCGCTGGCGGACCCGACCCGGCGTGACATGGTCGCGCGGCTCGCGGTCTCGGATGCGACGGTCGGTCAGCTCGCCGAGCCGTATGACGTCAGCATCCAGGCGGTGTCGAAGCACTTGAAAGTGCTCGAAGACGCAGGCCTGGTGACCCGCACCCGGGAGGCGCAGACCCGTCCTGTCCACCTGGAAGCCGAGGTATTCGACCTCATGACCAAGTGGATCGAGCGGTATCGCCGCGCGGCCGAGGAGCGCTATCAGCGTCTCGACGTCGTATTGGCAGAGATGAACAACTCGACGATGGACGACGCAGAGAAGAACGACGCGGTTCGCCGTGGCGACGAGACACCGATGAAGAAGGGCAAGGCATCATGAGCACGCAGACGCGCTATCCGGAAGCCACCATCGAGGCCGACAGGGAGGTGCCGATCATCCGCATCACACGCGACTTCCGCGGCACCCCAGCACAATTGATGAAAGCACACACCGATCCCGAGCTGTTCGTGCGCTGGGTGGGGCCGGACTCGATCAGTAGCAGAATCGTCGAGTGGGACGTCCGCAACGGTGGGAGCTGGCGCTATGTGTCATCGCGTGACGACGACGAATTCGCCTTCCGCGGTTGCTTCCACACCGTGTCCGACGACACGATCGTGCAGACCTTCACCTGGGAGGGCATGCCCGATCAGGTGGCGCTGGAGACGCTGCACTTCGAGGACCTCGGCGACGGCACCACGCGCCTGCACGCCCAATCCCTTTGCGACAGCTTCGAAGCCCGCGACGGCTGGTTGTCGTCGGGCATGGAGGTCGGGGTCAACGAGGGCTATGCCAAGCTCGACGGCCTGCTCGGAGAAGTCTGACATGACGACGTCGCTCACCGAGCTCAGCGCTGCCGACCGTCATCGCATCATCGCGGGCGGGTTCGCGGAAGAGGTTGCAGCAGTACAAGACTGGGACGCGCCGACGCCGGTCGATGGATGGGTGGCGCGCGACGTCGTCGCTCATCTCATCGACTGGTTCGCGAGCTTCCTCGCCGCCGGGGGAGTGCAGCTTCCCGACGCGCCGTCTGTCGCCGACGACCCGCTCGCCGCTTGGCAGGCGCGCAGTGCCGCGATCGGCGAACTGCTCGACGGCCCGTCGTCGAACTCGGTTTTCGTGCACCCGATGGTCGGTGAGCATCGTCTCGCCGACGCGATCGATCAGTTCTACACGGCCGACGTCTTCATGCACACCTGGGATCTCGCGGCGGCCGGGGGCAGGACCGCAAACCTCGACCCCGTCTTCGCGCAGCGCCTGCTCGACGGCATGACCGGTATCGAGGAGCTGCTGCGATCGTCGGGTCAGTACGGACCGGCGGTGCCTGTTGACGACGACGCCGATCCGGTCGCGAGGCTCGTCGGATTCATCGGGCGCGATCCCGCCTGGCGTCCCGAGCGCTAGCGGCGAACGGGCTCGCGAACCCGGCGCCCGCACGCTCGACGGGAGTACCGTGGAGAAGGTGCCAGAGGAGAACTTCACCACATCCAACTCCCAAACCACCGAAAGTCGCCCACCCTCACCAAGAACCGTCGGCGAGTTGCGTGCCAGCGGCCATGTGCAGCGCAGTGTGCGTGACGAGATCCGCCACAACCTGCTCACCGCGCTTCGCGAGGGCGACGACCCGTGGCCGGGAATCGTCGGGTTCGAGGCGACGGTCATACCGCAACTCGAGCGTGCGCTGATCGCGGGCCACGACGTGGTCATGCTCGGCGAACGCGGCCAGGGCAAAACGCGCATTCTGCGCACACTGGTCGGCCTGCTCGACGAGTGGACGCCAGTCATCGAGGGCTCCGAACTCGGCGAGCATCCGTACGAGCCGATCACGCCGGCGTCGGTTCGACGCGCAGCCGCACTTCTCGACGAGCTCCCGATCGAATGGCGTCATCGCAGCCAGCGCTACAGCGAGAAGCTCGCGACACCCGACACCTCCGTGGCCGACCTCGTCGGCGACATCGACCCGATGAAGGTGGCCGAGGGCCGCAGCCTGGGCGATCCGGAGACCATTCACTTCGGACTTATTCCCCGTGCGCACCGCGGCATCGTCGCCATCAACGAGCTGCCCGACCTTGCCGAACGCATCCAGGTCTCCATGCTCAACGTGATGGAGGAGCGCGACATTCAGGTGCGCGGCTACACGCTGCGACTCCCGCTCGACGTCCTGGTCATGGCGAGCGCGAACCCCGAGGACTACACCAACCGCGGCCGCATCATCACACCGCTCAAAGACCGCTTCGGCGCCGAGATCCGGACGCATTACCCACTCGAACTCGACGACGAGATCTCCGTCATCGAGCAGGAAGCCGACCTCACGGCGACGGTTCCGACGTTCATCACCGAGATCCTCGCCCGCTTCACCCGCTATGCGCGCGACCATCCGTCGATCGATCAGCGGTCGGGCGTCTCGGCGCGGTTCTCGATCGCGGCCGCAGAGACCGTGGCCGCCGCAGCGTTGCATCGCGCCACCGTGACCGGGGAGGACGTGCCCGTTGCGCGCGTCGTCGATCTCGAATCGGTGATCGAGGTGTTGCGCGGCAAGATCGAGTTCGAGTCGGGTGAAGAGGGGCGCGAGCTCGAGATCCTCGAGCACCTGCTCCGTAAGTCCGTCGCCGACACCGTTCGCGCACACCTCGGTGGCATCGACATGGCGCCGCTCGTCGACGCCCTGGAGAACGGAGAACCCGTTGTCACCGGCGACAGGGTGACGGCGTCGGACTTCCTGGCGTCGATCCCCTCACCCGAGACGACGGCCGGTGTCATCGACGGCATCGCCGAACGACTCGACGCCGAGGCGGACGGCGAGCGTGCGAGCGCACTCGAATTAGCGCTCGAGGGACTATTTCTGGCCCGTCGCATCGGCAAGGAAGCCGACGACGAGGGGCAGACCATCTACGGCTGATCTACGCCGTACGACATCGGGCTGGACGTATACACATGGCTCAGAAGAACTTTCACCGTTCGCGCTATCAGCGGTACACCGGCGGCCCCGACCCGCTTGCGCCGCCGGTCGATCTACGGGAAGCGCTCGAGGAGATCGGCGACGACGTGATGGCGGGGGCGTCGCCGCAGCGCGCGCTCCGCGAATTCCTGCGCCGCGGAACGTCGGACATGCGCGGCCTGGACAAGCTGCGTGAGGAAGTCAACCGTCGGCGGCAGCAGCTGTTGAAGCAACGAAACCTCGACGGAACGTTCAATGAGATCCGCGAGCTCCTCGACCGTGCGGTACTCGAGGAGCGCAAACAACTCGCACGCGACCTCGACGACGACGCGCGTTTCGCCGAGATGCAGATCGGGAGTCTGCCGCCCTCGACTGCTCAGGCCGTCGAGGAACTGTCGGAGTACAACTGGCGGAGCCCGCAGGCGCGCGAGGACTTCGAGAAGATCAAGGATCTGCTGGGCCGGGAACTGCTCGACCAGCGTTTCGCGGGGATGAAGGAAGCGCTCGAGGGTGCCTCCGACCAGGACCGTGAGGCCATCTCCGAGATGCTCACCGACCTCAACAAGCTTCTCGACGCCCACAATCGTGGCGAGGACACCACTGAGCAATTCGACGATTTCATGCGCAAGCACGGTGAGTACTTCCCCGAAAACCCGCGCAACACTGAGGAACTCATCGACTCGCTCGCACAACGTGCCGCGGCGGCGCAGCAGTTCTACAACTCGCTGACGCCCGAACAACGAGCAGAACTCGATCAGCTCGCGCAGCAGGCGTTCGGCTCGCCCGACCTGATGAATCAACTCGCGCAAATGGATTCGGCGTTGCGGGAGGCCAGGCCCGGCCTCGATTGGGACGGCGGTGAGTCGTTCTCGGGCGATCAGCAGATGGGATTGGGGCAGGGTGCGGCGGCGCTGCGCGACATCTCCGAACTCGACGCGCTCTCCGAGCAACTCTCGCAGCAGTACGCCGGTGCGCGCATGGACGACATCGACCTCGACGCCCTCGCACGACAACTCGGCGACCAGGCAGCCGTCGACGCCAGAACGCTCGCCGAGCTCGAGAAGGCGTTGACCGAGCAGGGATTCTTCGACCGTACGTCCGACGGCACTCTGCGCCTGAGCCCCAAGGCGATGAGGCAGTTGGGGCAGACCATCTTTCGTGACATCGCCGACCAGATGTCGGGGCGTCGGGGTGACCGACAGACTCGCAAATCAGGATTGCTCGGCGAGCCGACCGGGGCGACGCGCGAGTGGGAGTTCGGCGACACCGACCCGTGGGATGTCACGAGAACTGTCTCGAATGCGGTGTTGCGCACCATCTCCGAGAGTTCCGATCCCGTGAACGCGCCGTCGGCGATGGCTCGCGAGGGTGTGCACATTTCGGTCCGCGACGTCGAAGTCGCCGACACCGAGGCGCGGACACAGGCCGCGGTGGTGCTGCTGGTCGACACGTCGTTCTCAATGGAGATGGAAGGTCGCTGGACGCCGATGAAGCGGACCGCGATCGCGCTGAATCACTTGATCTCCACCAGGTTTCGCAGTGACGAACTCGAAGTGATCGCGTTCGGACGATATGCCCGCAGCATCGACATCGCCGAACTCACCGGCCTGCAGCCACGGATGGAACAGGGAACCAACCTGCACCACGCACTGTTGCTCGCCCAACGGCACCTGCGGAGATTCCCCAACGCGCAGCCGGTGGTCCTCGTCGTCACCGACGGTGAGCCCACCGCGCACCTCGACCCGAGCGGCGAGCCGTTCTTCTTCTATCCGCCGCACCCGCAGACCATCGCGCTCACCGTGCGCGAACTCGACCACGTCGCACGGATGGGTGCGCAGGTCACGTTCTTCCGGCTGGGGGAGGACCCCGGCCTCGCGCACTTCATGGACCAGATCGCCCGCAGGATCGGCGGTCGGGTGGTGGCCCCAGACGTCGACGGACTCGGCGCCGCGGTGGTCGGAGACTACCTGCGGTCACGGCGTCCGCGCCGCGGTTGATCGGCGCGTGAGGCGGATCTCGGAGAAATCAGGGGACGAGTCAGGGTATTTCAGGGTGTCGGGCGCCGCATGCGATCACTAACGTCGACGGTATGAGCGTTCCCGCCGAACTGCCAGAGCCTGAACTGCCAGAACCCGATTCGACCGGGCATGACCCGGCAGCTCCTGAATCGACCGGGCCGGACCTGACCAAGCCCGAGCCGGGCAAGCCTGAGCCGGCCAAGACTGAGCCGGCCAAGTCCGACCTGACCAAGCTCGGTCCCGTCCAGCACGAGACCGCGGCTCCCGGCGGTACGCCCGCGCCCGATCACCGGCTCAGAGCGGCCGACGCCGACCGCGAACTCGTGCACCAGATCCTCTCCGCGGCGATGACCAGCGGCGCGCTGACGCCGAGCGAATACGAGGAGCGGGCGCTGAAGGCCTCTACCGCAAAGACTTTCGGCGATCTCGACGCATTGACCGACGACCTTCCCGTCGGGAAACTCGGTGTACCCCTGCCGCGACCCGGCGACCCGTACCCGACGGGCGTGACGCGTCCCGGCACGGGGTCGGGGCGTAAGCCGGTGCGTCATCGACTCGCGATCATGTCCGGCTCGGAGCTGAAAGGCCGTGCGGCGGTTGCTGATCAGCTCGAGGCGACCGCGATCATGGGCGGCGTCGAGATCGACCTGCGAGAGGTCGAGTTCACCGAACCGGTGCTGACTGTCCAGTGTGTGGCGATCATGGGTGGCGTCGACGTCATCGTGCCGCCGGATGTGACCCTCGAGGTCGGTGGTCTCGCCATCATGGGCGGATTCGAGAGCAAAGCCGAGGGGCCCGGGCGCCCCGGCGCTCCGACTGTCCACGTCACCGGATTCGCGTTGATGGGCGGAGTGGACGTCAAGCGCAAGGAGCGTCGTTGATCGCGGTGCTGTTGATCGTGCCCGCGCGGTGTCGCTGATCGCACCCGCGCGGTGCTGTTGGTCGCGCTCGCGCGGTGCTGTTGATCGCGCTCGCGGGGTCGTCAGTCGATGCGACCGTAGATCATCCGCAGGATGGCGACGGTGAGTGTGTCGAGAGCGTCGTCCGCGGGGACCGTGACCGCAGGAACCGTGCCCGCGGACGATGTCAGTTCGCTCAGGCCTGCGTCGCGCATCACGGCCACCAGGTTTGCCAGATTGGCGGCTGGCGGACCGTCGGGCGCCAGCCCCGCTGATCGATCGCGCTCGATCTTGGCGGCGAGTCGTTCGACGAATCGGGCGCGTGCTCGCGCGAGGAAGTCCTGTAGCGGCGCGTAACCGGAGGTGTATCCGGTCCGGGCTGCGCACGCCATGATCGATCCGTTCGTCTGCCAGATCGCGGCGACGGCGTCGAGTTGCTCGCGCAGGCCGTCGGGGTCGGGTCCGACGGCGTCGAACCAGTCGTGAGTGCTGGCGAAGTCGTCCCAGATCCGTTCCATGAGCGTCGTGAGGACGGCCTGCTTCGACGGAAAGTAGAAGTAGAAGCTCGTTCGTGAAATGCCTGCCGCAGAAGAGATGTCGTCGATGGTGACGTCGTCGATCGGATGGTCGGCGAGAAGTGAACGCATCGCGCTCAGAATCTGATCTTCACGCTCGTCGCCCTTGGTGCGAGCACCTCTACGGCGGGCCGGGTTGGCCTGCGAATCGTCGGGCGCCTTGGTCGTCATACCTCCATAGTAGGAAATCCGGACAATTTCGACTAGTCGTCGACAAAAATCGACGAAGCGTCGATTTTGTTCTAGATTGTCCCGTATGACACAAGCGGCAGCTCCGGAGCAGGCACCCTCGAAGGTGCGCTCGTCGACAGCACTGATCGTCGTTGCCGCGGCGGCGTCGGTGCTGTTGCTCTCGATGATTCAGACCCTCGCGGTGCCCGCGCTGCCGCAGATCGGTGAGCAGCTCGGCGTCTCGCTGACGACTGTCGGATGGGTGACCACGGCGACGATGCTGGCGGCGTCGGCATTCACTCCGCTGTTCGGGCGTCTCGGCGACGTCTACGGGCACAAGCGAGTGATCGTCGCGGTGCTGCTGATCACCTTGGTGGGCAGTCTCATTGCGGCGCTGGCGAATTCGATCGACTTGCTCATCGTCGGTCGCGTGTTGCAGGGTGCGAGCTTCGGACTCTTCCCGCTGGCGATCAGCGTGCTGCGGCAGGAGCTGCCCCGCGAACGTCTCACCGGGGCGATGGCGATCACGGCGTCGTCATTGGGAGTCGGTAGCGGGCTGGCGCTCGTGGCAACAGGCCTGCTGACACAGGGCGGCGCCGACTATCGACGCATCTTCTGGCTGTGTGTGGCGATGTCGGCCGTCGTTCTGGTGCTCGTGATCTTCGCGATTCCGTCTCGACCGGGAACGGGCGGTCGCGTCGACTACTTCGGTGCGCTGGTGCTCGCGGTCGGTCTGGTGTGCCTCCTGCTGCCGACGTCGCAGGGCCACACGTGGGGCTGGGGGTCGGCACGTGTGATCGGCCTCTACGTCGCCGCCGTCGTCGTGCTCGGCGGCTTCTGGATACTGCAGAGTCGACGCGGCGAGCCGCTGGTGTCCGTCGACCTGCTCAAGCAGCGAGCAGTTCTCGCCACGAACGTCGCGTCGCTGTGTGTCGGGTTCGCGATGTTCAGCGTGTTCCTCGGCGCAACGTACTTCGTGCAGACTCCGGATGCGTTGGCGGGCTACGGCTTCGGCGCCTCTGTCCTACGGACCAGTGTGGCGTTCATGCTTCCCGGCGCGATCGTGTCGATCCTCGTAGGCCCGGTCGCGGGCGGACTGGTCGGCCGTGTGGGTCCCCGCATCGTGCTGCTCGGTGCGAGCGTGATCGGCGTGGTCGGAATGTTGATGCTGACCTTCTTGCACGAGAACACCGGCGAGATGATCGCAGGCCTCATCGTTGCGAATGTGGCTGTGGCCGCGGCATATTCGGCTATGCCTGCGCTCCTGGTCGAAAATGTCGAGCCGCATGAGACCGGCATCGCCAATTCGATCAACTCCATCATGCGCACGGTCGGTGGCGCGATCGGCAGCGCGGTCATCATCACCGTGCTCGCTGCCGAGGTCGCGATTCACGTCGTGGGTGGCACCGCGGTCTCGCTTCCGACGGAGAACGCTTACCGCGCGGCGTTCCTGCTCGGCGCCGGAGCGTTCGCGCTCGCTGCCCTGCTCGCGGCCTTCGGGATTCCACGTCGAAGCCCGCACCACCTGACGGCGCATCAGCGTGAAGAAGAGATCGCGCTCGGCGCCGCGGGCGAGTTCGCGACCGGGTCCGTCGACGTCGACTGACGATCTGGCCCGAGTTGCGTGGGACACAGGGGTACAAAAATGCCCCCGAGCGTCCCACGCAACTGAGCGGAATTACGCCGCAACTCGGTCCCTCAGGCCAGCAACCACGCGATCACCGCGATGACGGGGATCGACACCAGGGTGGTGAGCAGTGCGGTGTCGCGCCCGAGTACCTGCCCCCGCCGATACCGCGTCGCGTAGACCAGCACGTTCTGGGCGGTCGGCAGCGCCGCGATCACGACCTGCGCGAACAACGTGTGTCCTGACTCGCCGAAGCCCCATCGCGCGATCACGTAGACCAACGCGGGCATGAACAGCATCTTGAGCACGGTCGCGAGTGCGACCTCGCGCCGCGGACTCTGCCCCTTCTTGAACAGCGGCACGCCTGTCAGCGACATTCCGAATGCCAGGAGCGCCGCGGGCACCGACGCACTGCCGAGCATTTTCATCGGTTCGAGGATCGCGGTGGGCGGATGCCACCCGATCAGCGAGACGACCACTCCGATCAGCCCGCCGATCACGATCGGGTTGATCAGGGGGAGTCGCAGGGTGTCGCGCAGCACCGACTTTCCCGCGGTGCGGTCCAACGCGGTGACGTCGAGGACGCCCAACGCCAGCGGCGAGTAGATCAGAATCTGAAACAGCAGCAACGGCGCGATGAACGAGGCGTCGTCGAGAACGAAGATCGCTATCGGTAGACCGAGATTGACGCTGTTGACGTACGACGACGAGAGCGCGCCGATGGTCAGTTCCGGTATCTCGCGACGTCGCAGTATGCCGCGGGCGAGCACGATGTAGAGCGTTCCGGTGGCAAACGCCGAGACTCCTGCGATGACGAGTGTCGACGAGAAGATGACCGAGAGGTCGGAGGTCACCAGCGACGAGAACAGCAGCGCCGGCGTGCAGACGAAAAACACCAGTCGCGACAGCACGTCATGGGCGTGTTCACCGAGGATCTGCGTCCGGCCCAGGGCGAATCCGATGGCCACCAGAATGAAGATGACGGTGAAACCTGAGACGACGCCTGACACTCGGATGAGTGTATGCAGCCGGGCTTGTGCGCTTTTCACTAAGCTGGCGGCAGCATTGGAGTGACCACGCCCTGCGGGGCGTGCCTGGTCCCTCTGACAGTACGGTCGGTGCGGCGATAACGCCGACGGCGATCCCAACGAGGGAACCCAAAGGGGCGAACCCAAAGGGGCGAACCCAGAGAGGTGAACGCAGATGTCCACTCCGTATGGAGGTTCGAGCGCATCGGATCCAGAGCGCCCAGACCAGAACTCGACCGGCTCCGACGGTTCCGGCTCACCCAGCGCCGACGCACCTGGGTCGACGCCGAGCGACGATGCCACCTCGCTGATCAAGCGGCCAAGCTCCGGCTCAGCTGGTTCGGGGGCCTCTGGTTCGGGGGCTTCGGGCTCGGGGGCCTCGGGTGCAACTCCGTCGACCGGCAGCGGATCACCTGAGCCTCCGACGACCAAGTTCGACCCCTCCGCCTACGGCCCGCCCTCGCAGGGAGAGTCGACGTACCAGCCGCCGCAGTACGGTTCGACGCCCGACTACGGCTCGGGCTCGCAGGCTCCGCAGTACGGCCAGACACCCGACTACGGCTCCGGCTCGCAGGCTCCGCAATACGGCCAGACACCCGACTACGGTCAGACACCCGGCTTGACCCCCGACTACGGCTCGACGCCTCAGTACGGCCAGTCCTCGGTGCAGCCCGACTACGGCACGCCGCAGGGTTTCGGTCAGCAGTCCGCCGAGCCGCCGTACGGTCAACCGCCCTACGGCCAGTCCTCGTACGGTCAGCCCGGCTATGGCCAGCAGGCGTACGGACAACCCGCTTACGGTCAGCCCGCTTACGGTCAGCCCGGCTATCCGGCGGGGCAGACGACGAACGGTATGGCGATCGCGTCGCTGATCGTGTCGATTGTCGGAACGCTGGCGTGCTGCTTCACCATCGTGGTCCCGGCGGTGGGCATCGTGCTGGGTTTCGTCGCGCGTAAACAGATCAGTGCCTCCAATGGAACCCAGAAGGGCGACGGGATGGCACTCGCGGGCATCATCGTCGGCGCGATCGGCGTGGTCATCGGGGTCATCTATTGGATTGCGTTCTTGAGCTCGGGCAACTGGGATCTGAGCGACAGCTCGACGTACTGACAGAGGCCGAACGCGCCCGACGTCGGCGCCATTCACTCCCGTCGTTTTGGAGGTTGACCGCGCGACCGGTAGTCTAGAGAGGTTGCGTGCTGCGCCCGAGGGTTGCGTGGCACGTCCACCACGCCGGTCGACGCTCCACTCTGTGGAGAACGGACGACCTGAGGGCACGGTCCGCGAGGGCCAGCGTTACGGGTCCGCGAGGGCCACATTGCAGGTCTGCGAGGACCGCAGTGATTGGTCCACGAGGACCACAGTGAGACACAGTCCGTAAGGACACAGTAGAGAAGGGCACAACCATGGCTGTACCGAAGCGCCGGATGTCGCGGGCCAACACCCGCAGCCGTCGTTCGCAGTGGAAAGCGGACAACCCCGCGCTGCAGGAGGTCAAGGTGAACGGTGTCGCTCAGCGCATCCCGCGTCGTCTGGTCAAGGCTGCGCGCGCTGGCATCATCGATCTCGACCGCCGCTGATCGCGACATAACCTCAGCGACTTAATCCAGCACAACTGCCGCAACGTCCCAGACGTTGCGGCAGTTGTGCTGTTCTGTGGAAGTACGCCTGGATGTGCACTCCTCCGGAACTACGCGGTGAAAGTCCTCCAGTGCGGAAGTACACCGTGAAAGCGCGGGTGGTCGCCGTGAAAGCGAGGTGCCGATGCTGCTTGCGATCTTGAACATCGCGGGTATCGGGGTGTTCGCTGCGTCGGGAGCGTTGGTCGGAATCCGAAAGGACTTCGACATCTGGGGGATCGCGACGGTTGCGGTGCTGACCGGAGTCGGCGGCGGCATTCTGCGCGATCTTCTGCTCGGCATCACCCCGCCCTCGGCGCTCGACAA
Source organism: Gordonia sp. 852002-50816_SCH5313054-c (assembly GCF_001665925.1). Lineage (NCBI taxonomy): Bacteria > Bacillati > Actinomycetota > Actinomycetes > Mycobacteriales > Gordoniaceae > Gordonia > Gordonia sp. 852002-50816_SCH5313054-c. The sequence continues at coordinate 26,799 of NZ_LZTE01000041.1, read as the reverse complement.
TTGGGTCCCCGTCACGACAGCACTGATCGCCGCGCTGGTGACCGTGATCTTTCATCCGTCGTTTGCGCTGCTGCGTCGGACCATCGTTGTCCTCGACGCGATCGGCATGGGATTGTTCGCCGCCACCGGCGCGAGTATCGCGATCGACCATCACGCGCACGCCTTCGCCGCAACCCTCATCGGGATGCTCGCGGCGATCGGCGGTGGCGTCCTGCGCGACGTGCTCGCCAACGAGATTCCGTTGCTCCTGCAACCAGCCGATCTCTACGCGGTGCCCGCAATCGTCGCTGCCGCGGTAGTCGCGATCGGCAGAACGTACTCCGACCTGCCGTCGCAGGTCTGGGTCATCGCAGGACTCATCGTCGGCGCACTGCTACGCCTGGTTGCGCTCGTCCTCGGTTGGCGGCTGCCGATGGCGCCACGCGGCGTCGGCTACAACCGGCGTCGTCGCGGGTGACGGGCGGCGATACACCTCTCACCGCCCGTCTCGGGTGACTACTGAGCGATGACCTTGTTCACCAGTCGGTTGAGCGAGTTGGGGATGAACTTTGCCGCGTTGCCCAGGAAGAGCGTCTGGGTGCCGACGGAGTAACTCGTGCGGTGCAGCCGCAGATCATTCTTGGTGGGATGGACCGACTCCCAGATCTTGTCGGCGACCTGCTCGGGGGTGATCCGCACGCCCAGCGTCTTGGTCGACTTGGCGCCGTTGGCCGCCAGCGCGGTCTTGGCCCACAGCGGCCAGATGCTCACGACGCGGATGCCGTCGGGTTCCCACTCGAGCTCGAGTGCCTCGGTGAGTCCCGCGACGTAGAACTTGCTGGCGCTGTAGGTGGCGATGCCCGGCTGCCCATAGATCGCCGACGCCGAGGCGATGTTCACCAGGTGCGAGCCCGGCGTCTTCTTGAGGTACTTGTGTGCGGCCTGAGCTCCCAGCGTCACGCCGAGGGCGTCGATGTCGATCTGGCGACGCACGGCGACGGGGGAGATGTCGGCGAGCTTGCCCTCGGTGAGCACGCCGGCGTTGTTGTCGAGGACGTCGAGGGTTCCGCCGGTGTGTGCTGTGAAGTCGGCGAGGGCGTCGTCCCACTCCTTGGGGTCGCGGACGTCGATCTTGCCGGTGATGAAATCGGGGTGGTTCGCCTTCACCTTGTCGAGCGCGTCGTTGTCGACGTCGTACACGCCGACGGTCCACCCCTCGCGTGCGAAACGCTCCGCCGTGGCCAGGCCGATACCCGCGGCTCCACCGGTGATGAAGATCGATGACATGAGGTTCCTGCCCTTCTGAACTGCGACGACGTTCCGCTTCCGTAACTTACTCGCCAGTATAGATGTCCGAGTTGTTTACTACGTCACACCTGGGTGCTATCTTGACAACAAGCGTTGATATGACATTAGTCGTTGATACAAAACTGAGGGTCAACACCTCACCGCTGTGCCACTGAAATTCAGGTCGCCGAGTTCCGCCGCAGGCGGAGATGGGAAGTCGAGCACCATGACTGCTGCAATGGACCGCACCGAACCCGCCGACGACGTCGTCGGCAACGTCGTGAGTCTTCGTGACGAGGGTGCCGACGCCGTGTCCGAGCGTCTCCTTGCTTCGGCGGCGCGGCTCTCGCGCAACGCCATGACGGAGATCGACTGGAGCCTTCCGATGGACCCGACCAAGTACGGGTGCAGCCCGGAGTGGTCGTCGCTCTACGGCACGGACTACTGGGACGAGATGACCGAGGAACAGCGGATCTCGGTGACCCGTCACGAGTTCGCGTCGATCATGAACATCGGCATCTGGTTCGAGATGATCCTGCAGGAGATGGTCATCCGCGACCAATACCTCGGTGCCTATCACAGCAATGAGTTCCAGTTCGCGCTCACCGAGATCGCCGACGAGTGCCGTCACTCGATCATGTTCGCCAAGGCGTCGGAGAAGATGGTCGGCACGTCGTACAAGCCGACCAAGTGGGTTGGCCGCGCGGGCAAGCTGTTCAAGCGGACCGCCAAGAACGAGGTCGCGTTCGCAGGCATCCTGGTCGCCGAAGAGGTGCTCGACGTCTTCCAGCGCGGCTGCATGCGAGACGAGCGGGTGCTTCCGTTCATCCGCACCGTCAACGAGATTCACGTTCTCGAAGAGTCGCGCCACATGAAGTTCGCGCGTGAAGAGGTTCGCGATTCGATGAAGGGTGTCGGCTGGTTCCGCCGTCAGTTCAGCGCGCTCTACGTCGCGCTCGGTGGCTACTTCATCGTGTCGAGTCTCGTGCAGCGTCAAGCCTTCGTCGACGCCGGGCTCGACGCCGATCGCGCTGTCGCAGAGATGAATACCAACTCGCACTTCCACTCGATGATCCGCGGTAGCTGTGCACACCTGATGGAGTTCCTCGACGAGGTCGGCTTGCTGACCAAGCCCGCCGCGTACTACTACCGGAAAGTGCACATGCTCTGATGTTCGTCATCACTCAGTCCTGCTGCAGCGACGCAGCATGTGTGTCCGTGTGTCCGGTCAACTGCATCCATCCGACGCCGGAGGAGCGCGGTTTCGGTACGTCCGACATCCTGCACATTGATCCGCAGGCTTGCATCGACTGTGGTGCGTGTGCGGACGCGTGCCCCGTCGACGCGATCTTCCCGGCCGAGAACCTCGGCACCAGGGACAAGGTCTTCATCGAGATCAACGCCGACTACTACAAGAACAACCCGGACGTGAAGTCGGGCTGGTCTGACGTTGTCTACCCGGAGATTCCGAAATTGCCTGCGGGACTTCGGGTTGCGCTGGTGGGCACCGGACCGTCGGGCGGCTACGCGCTGCGTACGCTGCTCGACCGCACCGAGGCGTCGGTCACCGTTATCGACAAGCTGCCGACACCCGGCGGACTGGTTCGTGCGGGCGTCGCCCCCGACCATCCCGGCACCAAGGGCGTCCTTCGCGGATTCGATCTGCTCTACCGCGACCCGCGCGTCACGATGGCGACCAATGTCGAGGTCGGCGAGTCGGAGGGTCAGATCACGCCCGCCGAACTCGCCGAGCACTTCGACGCCGTGTTCTACGCGGTCGGCGCGAGTGAGTCACGACGCCTTGGCATTTCGGGTGAGGACCTGCCTGGCTCGACGTCGGCGACCGAACTTGTCGCCTGGTACAACGCGGTGCCCGGTGCCGACGCGGCTCCGCCGATCCGTCGCTCGACCGACGCCGATCCGGCGAGCGGACGCGCCGTGATCGTCGGAACCGGAAATGTGGCCCTCGACGTCGCGCGAATCCTGGTGTCGCCACCGGAACTATTGGCCACCACCGACATTGCCGACCGTGCTCTGGGGATCCTGGAAGAGCAGAACGTCCACGAGGTTGTCCTGCTCGGTCGTCGAGATCAGGCCCACGCGGCTTACACGTCTGCCGAATACCGTGCGCTGTCGACGATTCCGGGTGTCGAGGTGCTCGTCGTCGACGACGCCGACGGTGCCGGAGTTCCCGACCTCACCGGGCCTGCGGACCCCGACCACCGACGAATCGTGTTCCTGTTCCACAGCACTCCCGACGAGATCCTCGGCGACGAGCGCGTGGAAGGCGTCACCGTCACTACCGGTGGGCAGACGCATCGGATCGACGCCGACCTCGCGGTGCGCAGCATCGGATACCGCTCGGTTCCCATCGCGGGACTTCCCTTCGACGACGCTCGCGGACTGTTCCCCAACGTCGATGGACGGATGCTCGACGACTCGGGCGAGATCATTTCCGGTTCCTACGTGCTCGGCTGGGCCAAGCGCGGTCCGAGTGGCGGCATCGGGGCAAACAAGAAATGCGCCCAGCTGACTGTCGAGGACTTCATCCGCGACGCGGTCGACGGCAAACTGATTCGCACCACGCGTCAGCCCGGCGAGTTCACCTCTTTGCTGCGCAAGCGAACTCGACACGTCATCGGCTATCGCGGTATGCGCGCGATCGACCGGATCGAACGTCGACGCGGCTCCGAACAGGGCCGTCCGCGGGTGAAGTTCACCCGCGTCGGCGACATGGTCGGCGCTGCCGGCTGGCGTAAGCGGTAGCAGCCCAGGGCATTCGACCTGCCCCGCCTAGTCCTGCTTGGCCTCGGATTCGACGGTGTGCAGGCCGAGTCCCTCCTCCTCGGGGAGTAGTTGCTTCTCGCCGGTGAGCGGGTTGGATTCCTCGAGCGGGGGAACCGGCTGGCCGTCGAGCACGAGTGTCATTCTCTCCTTGTCGAGTTCGCCCTCCCACGCGGCCACGACGAAGGTGGCGACGCAGTTGCCGATCAGGTTCACCGACACCCGCATCGAGTCCATGATGCGGTCGGCGCCGAGCAGAAGGGCAACGGCCGCAACGGGAATCGATCCGTGACCGATGGCCGAGATCGTTGCCGACAATGCCAGAAACGACGAACCCGGTACTCCCGCCATGCCTTTCGACGTCAGCATCAGCACCAGCACTGCGGTCAACTGCTCGCCGAGGCTGAGGTGCACGCCCATCGCCTGTGAGAGGAACAGCACACAGATCGAGAGATACAGGGCGGAATCAACTGGTCGTCGCAACACCTCGATCATGGAGGTGTTCCACGATGGCAACGGTGGACTGGAGCAGGAAGACCGGCGATGCGCCCGAAGGTGTGCGTCGGCAGTGGCGTGCGGATCGGGCATTGCGCCCGCCGATGCGTTCGCCTGGTCGGCCCGAGCCTTCGCGTGTGGTGCAGCGTCAGTTCTGGTTGTTGATCGCCACGGGTATCACCTCCGCCGAGGCTGCGGTGAGGGTGGGCGTGTCCGTGCCGGTCGGTTCTCGCTGGTTTCGTCACGCTGGCGGCATGCCACCGATCTGTTTGGTCGAGCCCACGGGCCGTTATCTGTCTTTCGAGGAACGCGAGGAGATCGCGATCCTGCGCGCCCGAGGCAAGGGCGTGCGCGAGATCGCGCGCGCGATCGGGCGTGACCCGGGGACGATCTCACGCGAACTTCGCCGCAACGCCGCCACTCGTAGCGGGAAGCAGGAGTACCGCGCGGGGGTGGCGCAGTGGAAGGCTCAGCAGGCAGCCAAGCGCCCCAAGAGTGCGAAGCTGGTCCAGGACGAGCGGTTGCGGCAGTACGTCCAAGAGCGGCTCGCGGGCAGCGTTCGAGGGCCTGACGGCATGATCGTCGATGGTCCGACACCGCCTGCGTGGAAGGGCCTGAACAAGCCGCACCGGGCCGATCGTCGGTGGTCGACGGCGTGGAGCCCGCAGCAGATCAGCCAGCGGCTGAAGGTCGATTTCCCCGATGATGAGTCCATGCGCATCAGCCACGAGGCGATCTACCAGTCGCTGTTCATCCAGGGCCGCGGCGCGCTCCAGCGTGAGCTGGTCGCCTGCCTGCGCACCGGCCGGGCTCTGCGTCGTCCGCGGGAGCGGTCCCGGAACAAGGCGCACGGGCACGTCACCGCTGATGTCGTCCTGGCCGAGCGCCCGGCCCAGGCCGATGACCGTGCCGTACCCGGTCACTGGGAAGGTGACCTGATCATCGGCACCGGCAGGTCGGCGATCGGCACCCTCGTCGAACGCAGCAGCAGGAGCACCGTGTTGGTGCACCTGCCGCGACAGGAAGGCTGGGGCCACAAGCCGTACGTGAAGAACGGGCCATCCCTGGGCGGCTACGGGGCCGAGGCGATGAACGCCGCACTGACCGCGTCGATGACCACGATGCCCGAGCAGCTGCGCAAGACCATCACCTGGGACCGCGGCAAAGAACTGTCCGGCCACGCAACGTTCGCGCTGGCCACCGGCACCAAGGTGTACTTCGCCGACCCGCACTCGCCCTGGCAACGGCCGACCAACGAGAACACCAACGGGCTACTGCGGCAGTACTTCCCCAAGGGCACTGACCTGTCCCGCTGGTCGGCTAAGGACCTTGAGGCCGTCGCATACACCCTGAACAACAGGCCCCGCAAAGTCCTCGGATGGCGCACCCCCGCCGAGGTCTTCGACGAGCAACTACGCTCCCTTGAACAACCCGGTGTTGCAACGACCGGTTGAACCTGCCCAGGGTCGCGCCGTCGAGGTTGAACGAATAGCCGGTCGGGACAACGAGTCCCGTGACAGATCGCGAACATCCCGCGTACGTCAGCTTGGTCATGATGCGTGGCAGCACCACTTCCGTCGACGCGGTGCCGAGTGCGACGAACAGCTCGTCCTTGATGTAGACGATGAACTTCCACAGGTTGACGCCTGCGAAGACCCGGACGATCACCCCGAGAACCAGGATGAACAGCACTGCCGCGAGGTAGCAGCATGCGATGAGTTTGCCGTAGCTGCCCAGCGACGAGATGCCGTATTGGCCGATGATGTACGCCATCGCGCCGAACGCTCCGAGCGGAGCCAGCTTCATGATCCAGCCGATCATGGTGAAGAAGACGTGGCTGGACTGGTCGACAAACCCGAGCACAATGGGTGCCTTCGCGCCGACCTTGGCGAGTGCGAGTCCGAAGAGGACCGCGAAGAAGAGCACCTGCAGTAGCTCGTTCTCGGCGAAGGCCGAGATCGCCGACGTCGGGATGATGTTCATCAAGAATTCGATGGTGTGGGGGAGTTCGCCGTCGCTGGTCTTCTTCGCGACGGCTTCGGCTCCGGTCGCAAGGGTTTCGGGATTCACGTTGAAACCGGCGCCGGGTTTGACGATGTTGCCGATCACGAGCCCGAAGATCAGGGCGAACGTGGTGACGACCTCGAAGTAGATAAGTGCCTTGATCCCGATCCGTCCGACGGCCTTCATATCGCCGACGTGGGCGATGCCGAGCACGACCGTGCAGAAGATGATCGGTGCGATCAGCATCTTGATCAGCTTGATGAAACCGTCTGCCAGCGGTTTGAGAGCAGAGCCGAAGTCCGGCCAGACCGCGCCGACGACGATGCCCGCGACGATCGCCACCAGCAACCAGGTGAACATCGATCGGTACCACGGTGTTTTCGACGACTCGACCGGACCTTCCGAGAGAGCGATGTCTGTTGTCATCGCGCAAGTGTCCGACGCCTCGGGTGCGACTCCGTGAACGAGCTGTTGCGCACAGGTAACAACCCATCCGCGTGCCCGACGTCGTACGTCTACGGCCCGCCAGGCGTCACGAAGTTAGGGGTAATCCGCGAGTTGCTCAGCGGGTTCTCAGTCGAAGTGGATAAGACTATCTACATGCGCATTCTTGTTGTCGACGACGACCGGGCGGTCCGCGAGTCGCTGCGCCGCTCGCTGACGTTCAACGGATACACCGTCGACACGGCGGGTGATGGCATCGAAGCGCTGGAGAAGATCGTGGCCGAACGGCCCGATGTGGCGATTCTCGATGTGATGATGCCCCGGCTCGATGGTCTCGAAGTGTGTCGTCGACTCCGGTCGACCGGCGACGACCTGCCGATCTTGGTGCTTACCGCCCGCGACACCGTCTCCGAGCGGGTGTCCGGCCTCGATGCGGGCGCCGACGACTACCTGCCCAAGCCATTTGCCCTCGAGGAATTGCTCGCGCGGCTGCGCGCACTCCTGCGCCGCGCGGCACCCGAGGAAGACGCCGACTCCGAGGCGCTCACCTTCGCCGACCTCTCGCTCGACCCGGTGACGCGCGACGTGTCACGCGGCGAACGCCAGATCAGTCTCACCCGCACGGAGTTCGCGCTCCTGGAGATGCTGATGGCCAATCCGCGCCGAGTGCTCTCCCGCAGCCGCATCCTCGAGGAAGTGTGGGGATACGACTTCCCGACCTCGGGCAACGCGCTCGAGGTCTACGTCGGATACCTGCGTCGCAAGACCGAAGCCGACGGCGAGTCGCGGCTGATCCACACCGTGCGCGGCGTCGGCTACGTGCTACGTGAGACGCCGCCGTAGTGCCGTCTGTGCTTCGACTCCGCCTCGCACGGCTGTGGTTGCGGGTGCGTCCGAAGGGCAAGTCAGGCGAGATGCGCGACCCGATGCCCTTGACCCGGTTGGTCTCGCTGCGTCTACGCGTCACGCTGTTGTCGGCGACGGTCGTTCTGGTCTCGGTGAGTTTGATGGCCGCTGCCGCGTATTTCGTGGTGTATCGCGCGATGTACAACGAGGTCGACAACCAACTCGAGTCCCGCGCCGACGGCATGACCGCGCTCGCGAAGATGGGGACACTCAACGACAGGCCCGAGTCGCTGGTGGCGGGAACGGTGTTCTCCACCAACATCTCTCTCGCGCTGGTGAAACCGAGCGGCCAGACCTACCTCGTCGGTTCGGTGCCGTTCGAGGACGTGGAACGCAAAGTCGCGCGCTCGCCGTCGAATCCGGGAAACAACCTGCAGAGTCTGCGAACGGTCAACAATCAGCGGGTACTCGCGCGCAAGCTCGACGACGGCAACACCCTCATCCTCGCGCAGAGTCTGCTGCACACCGACCGCGTCCTCAAACGACTGGCATGGGTGCTCTTCGTCGTCGGTTGCGGTGGTGTCGCGCTCGCGGCGGTTGCCGGCACGACCGTCGCGCGCGCGGGTCTTCGACCGGTGGCCCGCCTCACTCGCGCTACCGAACGGGTCGCCCGCACGCAGGATCTCACCCCGATTCCGGTCGCGGGAAACGACGAACTGGCCCGTCTCACCGAGAGTTTCAACACCATGCTGCACGCGCTGGCACAGTCGCGTGACCAGCAGGCGCGACTCGTTGCCGACGCGGGCCACGAATTGCGTACTCCGCTCACGTCATTGCGCACGAATCTCGAATTGCTCATGGCCGCAAGCGAACCCGGCGCGCCCGCGGTGCCCGCGGCCGACATGATCGAACTCCGCTCCGACATCGTGGCGCAGATCGAGGAATTGTCCACTCTGGTGGGCGATCTCGTCGACCTCGCGCGCGAGGACACCCCCGAGGTGGTCTTCGAGGAGGTCGACCTCGATGAACTCGTCGAGACAGCGCTCGAGCGAGTACGTCGACGCCGCGTCGACGTCGAATTCGAGGTGCATCTCGAGCCGTGGTTCGTATTCGGTGAGCAGCACGGGCTCTCGCGTGCGGTGGTCAACGTTCTCGACAATGCAGCCAAGTGGAGTCCGCGTGGGCGTTCGGTGCTCGTGACGCTGCGACAGCTCGACACCGGCACGGCCGAATTCTCCGTCTCCGACGCGGGCCCTGGTATCCCACCGGAGGATCGGGAGTTGGTGTTCGAACGCTTCTATCGGTCGACGCAGTCGCGGTCGATGCCCGGTTCGGGGCTCGGCCTCGCGATCGTGCGGCAGGTCGTCGACCGGATGGGCGGGACCGTCCGGGCCGACCAGTCGAGCCTCGGTGGCGCGATGATCACGATGACGCTGCCCGGACGACCGACGCCCGTGGAACCTTCACCGAAGGTGATTCGTCAATAGTTTCGGGAGACGACGCATCCGGCCTATCGCTTACCTACGCGAGCAGACGGTCCCATAGTGTTGAGCCACAAGTGAGCGCCGGACCAGAAGGGCGGTCCGGCGTCGAAGATCGGTCGATTGGTCCGCCGTCTGCCAGGGCGCGGTCTGAACAAGGCGAGGAAAGAAGCACGACGATGACAGGTGGAGGCCCGCACGGGGGGAATCCGTACGAAAACGACCCGCAGACCGGTGGATTTCCCGCGTACGGCTCGGGTCACGGCGATTCGCAGCAGAGTCCGGGCGGCCAGCAGGGTTACGGCGCACCACCGACGCAGCAGTACTACGGACCGCCAGCCGGTCAGCAGCCCAACCAAGCGTGGGGTGCATCAGGTTCGACGACGCCGACCGACCACTCGTTCAGCGGTTTCCAGCCCGAGTCTCCGACGGGATTCGACTCGTCGGATCCGGGTCGCTCAACGTCGTCGAAGAAGTCGCGCGGAGGACTCATCGCAGCCCTCGTCGGTGGCGCACTGGTGATCGGTTTGGTCGCAGGCGGAATCGGCGGCGTCGTCGGAGCAAAGGTCTCCGACGACGATTCGACGTCGAGCAGTTCGGCGCCGCTCGGCGGCGATCCGAACACCAACAGTCAGAACGTGGCTGCCGCGCCCGCGGGGTCGGTGCAGGAGGTCGCCGCCAAGACGCTCCCGTCCGTGGTGTCGATCGACGTGGTCAGCGAGACCGAGGCGGGCGAGGGATCGGGCGTCATCCTCTCCGACGACGGATACATCATGACCAATAACCACGTTGTCGCCGGCTCATCCGGAAGCGGGAGACCGTCGGCGATCCAGGTCAACTTCCAAGACGGCACGCGCGCATCGGCGAAGCTGATCGGCGCCGACTCGATCTCCGACATCGCGGTGATCAAGGTCGAGAAGAACAACCTCCCGCCGATCAACGTCGGAACGTCGAAGAACCTGGCCGTCGGGCAGTCGGTCATCGCGATCGGTGCGCCCCTCGGACTTCAGGGCACCGTCACCACAGGCATCATCAGCGCGTTGAACCGTCCCGTATCCACGTCGCGCGACGGTGGAACGACGTCGGTCATCGACGCCATCCAGACCGACGCCGCGATCAATCCGGGTAACTCGGGTGGCGCTCTGGTCAACGCCAGGGGCGCCTTGATCGGCATCAACACCGCGATCGCATCGCTCGGTGCATCCGAACAGCAGCAGAGCGGCAGTATCGGCCTCGGCTTCGCGATCCCGATCGACCAGGCCGTCCGCGTCGCCAACGAACTCCGTAACAACGGCGGCAAGGCGACACATGCCAGCCTCGGGGTGTCGGTGCGGCCGAACAGTCCCGCGAGCACACCCGGTGCTGTGATCTCCGACGTCACGGCCGGTGGGCCTGCCGCGCAGGCGGGTATCGCCAAGAACGCGATCGTCACCAAACTCGACGACCGGAACATCGCGTCGGGCGATGCGTTGGTCGCCGCGGTGCGCTCGCACGCACCCGGCGAGAAGGTGACGGTCACCTACGTGGCGGATGGGCAGACCCGCACAGCGTCGGTGACGCTGGGAACGCTCACCACCAATTGACCGGTGCCGTCGCTCGATCACTCGAGCATCTGCCGGCCACCAAGTGATGTGTCACCGACTCATATGCCACAAAGTGATATGCCACCGACTGATCATCGAGGCCCCCGATCTGAGACCATGAGCAAGGGGCGAGAACAGGCGAGAACGAGAAAGAGGCGAGCATGATCGAATCAAGCCGCAGTCCGCAAGGCTCAACCCTCACCGACGACGATGCGTCGAGCGTGATCGATCCGATCGCGTTGGAGGCTTCCGAGGTCGATCCCGCCGACGTGGTTGCCGCAGACGCTGCGGCCCGCGAGTTTGTTGCCCGCCACACCAGCGAGGCGGCCGGGACCGCGGGCGACGAGATCGGTAGAGCGCTGGTGGTTGTCGTCGACGACCAGATCGCGCACGGCGAGGTCGCCGACTCACTCGGCCCGCTGGTCGGTGAGCTGCTTAACGAGGCAGGCTTTCACGTCGACGCGACGCTCGCAGTGTCCGGCGACGAGATCGAGATCCGCAATGCGCTCAACACCGCGGTCATCGGGGGCGTCGACCTGGTGGTTTCGGTCGGTGGCGTCGGAGTCGGTGCTCGCGATGTGGCTCCCGAGGCCACCGAGCCGCTGCTCGACCGCCGACTTCGCGGCATCGAAGAAGCAGTCCGAAGCTCCGGTCTCGCTGCGGGAGCCACCGACGGCGGGCTGTCGCGGGGGCTCGCGGGCATCTCGGGGCAGACGCTCGTGGTCAACATCGCCGAGTCGCGCGCAGCCGTTCGCGACGGAATGGCTACTGTGGCGCCACTCGCCAAGCACGTAATCGAGTCGATCAGCGAGTTCTGAGTCGAGCGAATCGAATGGTGCGCAAATATCAGGAAATGCGCACGTGTGCATGACTTCGGTTCACTTTGTGTTCACGGAAATTTCTGCAGCATGCGGTTTAGGTTCTGAGACGGAATAGTCGATATGTCGCAAGAAGGCTCGAATCGCGAGACGCAGGCCGGTTCACGACGGAAATCGAGGCATCGTCGCAGGATTGACGATGTCTTCGGCGACGATCTCCCTGAGACCACGTCAGACGAGAGTGACGAAGGTCCCATAGGTGATTCTCAGGAGTGGTACCGCGCCCAGCGGCCGCCGCACTATGAGTGAAATGCCGCTTCTGGCACGTCGGACGCAGGGTGTTTTCCTTTTGTTAACACTCTTGCTGACACTGACGTGAAGTCAGCCTGTGAAATCTTGTAAGAGAATGTTGAGATCGTCCTGAGCGTTGCTGTTGCCCGTTTTGATATCGCTCGGATAACGTTCGCTGCGACAACACTCGGTCCCTGCGGGAGGCCGGGGCCGTGGTCCTGCAGTCCGATCAACGTCGGCCAGCAGCAGTGGAACGAGGGGGCAGGGAGTTTAACGCCTCGGTGAGCACGACGAAACAGCGTGTTAACCGGAGCGGACGATGATTCCCGCGAGCCGCCAAGGTCAACCCGAGGGAACGAGTTCGTCTCCCTCGGATAACAGCCGAATCCTGTGAGAGGGAACGAATGAGCAAGTTCAGCAAGCTTGGGCGCCGCGGAGCTGCTGCGGTCGCCGTCGCCGCTGCCGCGGTGATTGGCGCAACCAGCATGGGGGCGGGACACGCGGAGGCCGCAAAGCTGGCCGATGGTTACAAGAAGGCCGTCGCGGGCGACGGTACGACTGTTGAGACCTGGCGCAAGGGCGAGTACTTCACGCGAGTCGGAACTGTGGCCAACAACCCGCTGTCGCGGGGATTGGCGATTTCCGGCACCTACACCACGAAGACCGCTGCTGGTGTCGGTGGCCAGGTCAATGTCGGCTACATCATCGGTTGCCAGGTCGACATCTCCGGTATCAGCCTGGATCTTGGCGGCACCTTCGACATCGTTGGTGGCGGACTGACCGGCAGCGGCAGCGTTACCCTGCCGATCAAGCCGGGTCAGATTGCGAACTACGGACTCTCCAGCATGAGCATCTCGGACAAGGGTGTCGCATCGCTGCAGGTTTCGGACCTCCAGGTCATTCTCGACAAGTGCGGCGGCTACGCGTCGGCACGCTCGTACGTCTCCGTTTACGCGGCCAAGGGATTCGATGCCAAGGGCGGCACGCTGAACGTCGACGGACCTCTGGTGAAGTCCACTCTGTACGGCCAGCCTTTCAACGTCAGTTAAGCCGCAGCAGGTAATTCAACAACTCACTCTGAGATTTATCTGCTCGTAGGCAGATTGACATTCCACGAAGGGGAATCATGAAGAAGAGCTACACTCGCCGCCTGGCGGCTGTCGCCGCCGTCGCGGGTGCCGCCGCGATGGGTCTGAGCGGTGTCAGTGCAGGACAGGCTGACGCTGGTCCGCTGCCCGGCGGCAAGGTCACCAAGACGCTTGTTGACGGAACTCCGGTCAGCATCACGCTTTCCAAGGAGAGCATCAGCGTCCAGCGTCCGATCAACCAGAGCGCGCTGAGCCGCGAAGCCTGGGGATCGGGAACGGTCAGCGTCAAGGTCGGCGGCAAGGCCGACGGCGGCTCCATCAAGGTCGGCTATGAGCTGGGATGCCAGGTTGACTTCGGCGTGTCCGGTGGTCTGGGTACGGGCGCCAGCGTCGAGCCGGGCGCAGCGAACCCCAAGGCCATCGGCGATACCGACGCTAAATGGAGTGGTACCCAGGGTGGAAACGGACAGGTCACGCTCGGGCCCGGCGGCGTGACCAAGTACTGGCTCATCAGCGGTGACAGCCTCGGAAACAGCATCCAGTCGTCGGACGTGACGAATAAGGATGACGACAACTACACCGCAGGCGATCTGACGTTCACGGGTTCTACCGGTGGAGTCACCTACAGCCAAGAGCACTTCGTTCTGAACGGCTGCGCGGGATACGCGTCGGCCCGGACGATTGTCCAGGTGACCGTCAAGACGGACTCCGTAAAGGGCATCGTCACCTACACGGGTAAGCCCTTTACTCTCGGCTGATCGCGCTCGTCGCACACAACTGAACACGACCGCAGGGCGGGAACCGGAGATCCGGTTCCCGCCCTGCGGCGTTGCGCTGAGCCGATCGCCTCGGGGATCGACCATCGACACAGCGAAACCTGTTTCGTACTGGCGCGTCGGACGACACCAGTGATCAGCTACCGATTGTGTCGGCTGCTGGGGTTCAGAACTGTAGGTTCAGCTCCCGAAGAAGGGGAACGGGAACCACGGACGCGGACGAGGGCGCGGCTGGGGCTGCGGTCGGCCGTGGTTGTTCTGGCCCGGTCGCTGGTTTCCGTGAGGCTGAGGCATCGTTGCTCCTCCATTGGGTTGATGTGACGTTTCGTCGACGCTCTATGAATCAAGATCAGCGCCAACGGATTTCAACCTAGGAATCGAACCTTGGGATGCGATGGTCAAGTCGCTGTCAAACGGCTGGACATAGCGAAACGGCCACGCCCGAGGTGGGCGTGGCCGTTCGATTGGTGTCTGATCAGCGGGAGTGGCGTCCCGAGTCGCCGGGGTTGTCGCCGGGGAACTGCGATCCCGGAGACGGGTAGCTGCTCGGCGGGTAGTTGCCGGGCGGGGGATAGTTGCCCGGAGCCGGGTTCGGCGTCGGGTAGCCGGGTTGCGGTGCACCCGGGCCGCCTGCCGGGTAAGTCGGCGGGTTCTGCTGCGGCTGCCCGGAAGGCGCCTGATACGACGGTGGGTTGCCGTAGGTCGACGGCGCCTCGTACGGGGCCTGAGAAGCCGGTGGCGGCGTCGTGAGGCGCTGGGTGGGCGGTGCTGCGTCGAGTCGACCGGACGGATATGCGTCGGAGGACGGCGAATACGTGTCGGGTGAATCGGAAGCTCCCGAACCGGATGAGCCATCGTCACCTCCGCCCGAGTCGCTCAGATGGTCGGGGAGATCCTTCTCCGCCTCAGCCTTGGCCTTCGACACGCTGTCGGGATCCATGAGGTCGCGGATCTCGGTGAGCAGCGCAACCTCGGTGACCTCGGCCTTCTTGCCGAAGCCGCCGAGCTCGGCGAGCTTGTTGTACGGAACGATGATCAAGAAGTAGATGACAGCGGCGATGATCAGGAAGTTGATGACCGCCGTGAGCACTCCACCGATGTTGACGAACGTCGACGACTTGCCGCTGACCAGCTCGAATCCGAGGCCGTCGGCTTCGTTCGGGCTCCACGGGATGGTGTTGATGATCGGCTTGATGATGCCGTCGGTGAATGCCGTGACGATCGCGGTGAAGGCCGTGGCGATGATGACCGCTGTGGCCAGATCGACCACGTTGCCCTTCATGATGAAATCCCTGAAACCCTTGAGCACTTTCCGGTCCTCTCATTCAGTCGGTGGTACGTGCCTGTGGTGAGGTGTTGACGGAATCTGCTCAGTGGTGCACAGCCCGTTCTCCGTGATGTTAGTAGAGATAGGCATGTGCGTTGCGGAACCAAACGATGTTGTGTCCTGTGCAATGAATCTTCGATGCTGTGCAAGGAATCGCGAAAGCACAGTTCAATGCACTATTACGGCGAGGGCGATGTCGAGTCCGGCCGCGGCTACGCGGAGCGCTGATTTCTGGTCCATCGCGAGTACAACCGGTGCCGACGCCTGATTCCGCGCCGACAACCCGCTCGACACCGGACGTTCGGTGCCCAGCGCGACTACGGCACGTGTGGCGAGTACATCCGCCTCAGGCCCGACGACGTCGACCACATCGCCCGCTCGCAACAGCGCCGACACGGCTTCGTCGGAGAGACGCACGGGGACGAGGCGGGCGTCGGTCGACCCGGTCAACTGTTGCGGCAGCCGGGGTGAGAGAAGCCGTGCGTCGGTGAGAATCTCGCCGGTTCGGACCATGCTCGTCACCGTCTTACCCGCGCCGTCGCGCGACATACGTAGTGCGCCCGCCGGGACCATTCCGGCGCCAACCCTGCGCACGACGAGATCGCTCGCGGCCAGTTCGGTGCCCGGCAGCAGGTCGTGCGCGGCGACCATGACCGCTTCGTCGTCGTGTTCTGCCCCACCGAGGGTCGCGAAACCCAGTGCGGCCACGACGAGTAGCGCTGCGGCGCATCGTCGAATCAACAACGACCTAGCCCAACCCGGACGCACGGCAGCTCCCAGACGGTCGACGAGGCGCGGGCTGAGACTGTCTCCACGGGCTGTTCGCATGCGCGCAAGTTAGCCGCCCGGAGGTCGCGGAAACCGACGCCGCGGCAGTATGTGGACAACACCGCGATCTGCGGCCGACTGTGGACAACTCGACGCCGCGCGGGACCGACCTACACCGACGTTGACGCGCCGCCTGACCAGCACGAGTGGTGCCGCGGCCGCTCGTCGGGGAGAATGGTCCTCGGTGTGCCGGGAAGTCTGGTCGGCAACCCGGACCTTGATCCGGGTTCGTATTCGACCCGTCTCGGCCTTGGCGCCGGGATCGTCCGACAGGATTATTCATGCCCGCAGAGAGCTCATTTGATGGGCGCCCACCCGCCCGTGAGCGCTTGCGCCGCCACCTATCCCTCGACACCACCAGCGGCATGCTGCTGCTCGTCAGCGCGGCCGTTGCCGTCATTCTGGCGAACTCGCCGTGGCGGGATGCATACCACGACTTCCTGGCCTACGAGATCGGTCCGGAGTCGCTGCACCTGCACCTGTCGCTTGGTGAGTGGGCCGCCGACGGTCTGCTCGCGATCTTCTTCTTCGTCGTCGGCGTCGAACTGAAGCAGGAGTTTGTCGCCGGAAGCCTGCGCGATATGCGATTGGCGGGGGTGCCGATCGTCGCTGCCGTGGCCGGAATGGTCACGCCCGCACTGTGTTACGTGGCGGTCGTCGGGACTCTTGATCCAGAAGCGTTGCGCGGCTGGGCAATTCCTACCGCCACCGACATCGCGTTCGCGCTCGCCGTCCTGGCGATCTTCGGACGTGGTCTGCCGCTGGCGCTGCGTACGTTTCTGCTCACGCTCGCGGTTGTCGACGACCTCCTCGGAATCACCGTGATCGCAGTCTTTTACACCGACTCCATCAACTTCGTGATGCTCGGCTGCGCGCTGTTGGCCATCGCGGCGTTCGGGGTCGTCGTGCGTCTGTCACGCGCGTATCGGTGGTTGTTGCTGCCGTTGGCTGTGGTCGCCTGGGCGTGCATGCACGCCTCCGGGGTGCACTCGACGGTCGCCGGTGTGCTGCTCGGCCTCGTCGTGCCTGCACTGACGATCCGCGGTGAGCAACTGCCGCGCACCGAGCAACTCGACGAGGCGGTGCGCCCCTGGTCGGCGGCGGTGGCGTTGCCACTATTCGCCTTCGCTGCCGCAGGAGTCTCACTGGTCGGAGCAGACGAGCCGTTGATCCAGCCGGTCTCGATCGGGATCGTGCTGGGTTTATGTGTCGGCAAGATGGTCGGCGTACTCGGCGCCACGGCGCTCATGACCCGGTTCACACCCCTACGACTTCCCGATGCCATCGGATTGCGCGACCTCATTCCGGTGGGGATGCTCACCGGAATCGGCTTCACGGTCGCCCTACTCATCGCGGAGCTCTCTTTCGAAGAGGGCGCACATGCCGCACCCGCCAAGGGGGCGATCCTCGTGGGGTCGCTGATCGCGGCGGGCGCGGCCGCTGTTCTGCTGCGTTGGAATGCGCACAAGACCCGTGATCCGGACATGAATCGCGACGGCGTCGTCGACTCCGATCTCGACGTCATCGGGGGTTGAGCGCACTCACCGCGGCGCAGGGCGACGTCCGGTTTGGCACTCGGAATGTACGAGTGCCAGAGTTGGTTAGAATCAGTGGCGAATCACTCAAGTCTTCGGAGGTACCGGTGCCCACTTACTCGTATGCGTGCACGGAGTGCGACAACAAGTTCGACATTGTTCAGTCGTTCTCCGATGACTCGTTGACCGAATGCCCGCAGTGCTCAGGGCGTCTGCGCAAGCTGTTCAACTCGGTCGGCATCGTGTTCAAGGGCAGCGGCTTCTACCGCACCGACTCCCGCTCGGGTTCGTCGAGTTCCGAAGCGGCGTCGTCGAGCAGCAAATCCGACGGCGGTTCGTCGTCGGAGAGTTCTTCGAGCAGCAGCTCGTCGTCGGATAGTTCCTCGTCGAGCAGCAGCGGTTCGAGCACGTCGTCGAAGAGCGAGTCCAAGAGCAGTGCCGCTGCGTCCTCCTGACTCCTGGCTGAGTTCGGAACCTAGCTGAGTCTCCGAAATCCCCCCGCGGGCGTGAGAGCCCACCCGACCGGGACGTCGTAGTTGCCCGACGGTAGAGCGTCGACGACCTCGTCGTCGTAGACGACGGCGACGAGCTCAGCAGAGCTCCCGATCAGTGTTCGGTCGTAGTAGCCCGCGCCGCGGCCCAGCCGAACCCCTGTCTTGTCCACCGCGAGAGCGGGCACAAGCACCACCGACGCCGCGTGTACGGCGTCTGTGCCGAGTCGTTCGCCCGACGGCTCGAGCAGCCCCCAGCGTCCTGGTTGAAGTGTTGTCGCGCCGTCGTAGCGGACCCAGTCCAGCGGTGCCGGGTCGCCATCTGGGACGATCGGGACCAAGACACTCACGCCACGGTCGATGAGTGCGTCCAGCATCGCCGGTGATCCCGGCTCGGTGCCTATCGGGACGTATGCGGCCACGGTGACGTCGTATTCGAGTCGGAATGGTGCGGCGTAGATCCAGTCGGCGAGGTCGCCTGCGGCTTGCTCGCGTGCGAACGGCGACATGTCGCGTCGCTTGGCTGAGATCTCCTCGCGCAACTGATTCTTGAGGGTGGGCACCGCGACCTCCGCCTTTCTGCGCACCTGCACCTGCACTCGCCCGCTCTGCATTCGAACTGTAGCGCCCCAAAGTGACGTGTACCGCAACGCGCGCGTCCACCGGTCAGGTGATCCACAAGACTTTGCGCGGACGTCGTCAGACTCCGACATTAGGGTGTCGGTATGACGTCCAGCGTGAGCAAGGCGAGCACCGACGAATTCAGCGAGTACTCGTCTGTACCGAACACCCCGCCTATCCCGAGAACCGCGGTTGTGCCCGCAGCCGGTCTCGGCACGAGATTCCTGCCCGCGACCAAGACCGTCCCCAAAGAGCTGCTGCCGGTCGTCGACACACCGGGCATCGAGCTCGTGGCCGAAGAGGCCAAGTCGGCAGGCGCTGAGCGGCTGCTGATCATCACGTCGCCGGGCAAAGACGGGGTGGTCGCGCACTTCGTCGAAGATCTCGTTCTGGAGAACACGCTGGCCACGCGGGGTAAGGCGGCCATGCTCGCCAAGGTGCGCAAGGCGCCGTCGTTGCTCGAGGTCGCCTCGGTCATCCAGGAGAAGCCTCTCGGTCTCGGCCATGCGGTCGGTTGTGTCGAGCAGTACCTCGACGACGACGAAGACGCCATCGCGGTCCTCCTTCCCGACGACCTCGTGCTTCCGGGCGGTGTCCTCGAGGTGATGGCCCGCACGCGGCAGCGTCGAGGCGGTTCGGTGCTGTGCGCGATCGAGGTGCCAGAAGACCGGATCAGCGCCTACGGCGTGTTCGACGTCGAGGAGTTGCCCGACGCCAACAATCCCAATGTGATGAAGCTCAAAGGCATGGTCGAGAAGCCGGAGCCGAAGGACGCGCCGTCGAATCTCGCGGCCGCCGGACGCTACATCCTCGACCGAAAGATCTTCGACGCGCTGCGTCGCATCAAGCCCGGCGCCGGTGGCGAGCTGCAGCTCACCGACGCCATCGCGCTGCTGATCGAAGAGGGCGAACCCGTGCACGTCGTCGTCCACAAGGGCACCCGTCACGACCTGGGCAACCCCGGCGGCTACCTGAAAGCTGCGGTCGATTTCGCACTCGACCGCGACGACTACGGACCCGACCTGCGCGAATGGCTCGTCGCGCGACTGGCAGCAGACTGAACCGACGCCGTCCGACTCGACGTCGGCTCAGCGCGCCTGCGTCACAGATAGGGGCACTGCCGCTAACGTCATTGCCTGACGTGTGTCCGGCGAGGCGATGAGGTGAGATGCGGTCCGTCGAAGATCATCTGACGCTGGTGACCGCTGCGGCGGTGGCTCCGCGGCCGGTACGGGTGGCCATCTCCGAGGCGCAGGGATTGATGTGCGCCGAGGAGGTCGTCACCGAGCGACCGATGCCCGGTTTTGACCAGGCCGCCATCGACGGGTACGCCGTGCGGGCCGTCGATGTGGCGCTCGCCGGAGCGTCGGCTCCCAGCGATCCCGACGAGTTCGACGAATTCGACGCAGGCGGTGCCGAATTGGTCGACCTCGAGCCCGGTGAGCCGATGATCGTGTCGCTTCCCGTGGTCGGCGAGGTTGCGCCGGGTGCGCGTACCCCGACCAGACTTCAGCCGCGGCAGGCGGTACGCGTCGAGACGGGCGCCCCGATGCCGACGCTCGCCGATGCCGTGGTGCCCCTGCGCTGGACCGACGGTGGCGATCAGAAGGTCAAGGTCGGGCACGGTGTCGACAGCGGCGACTACGTTCGACGAATCGGCGACGACGTCCAGCCCGGCGATGTCGCGGTCCGTGCCGGATCGATCATCGGCCCGGCGCAGGTCGGATTGCTCGCGGCGGTCGGTCAGTCGCGCGTGCTGGTTCATCCCAAACCTCGACTGTCGGTGATCTCGGTGGGCAGCGAACTCGTCGACATCGATCGCACTCCCGGCCCCGGCCAGATCTACGACGTGAACAGCTACTCCCTGGCGGCCGCCGCCCGTGATGCCGGTGCCGATGTGAACCGGGTAGGACTCGCCGAACGCGAGTCGTCGCGACTGCGCGAAGTGGTTGAGGCGCAACTCATTCGATCCGAGATCGTCGTGATCTGCGGCGCGGTGGGCGGAACGGCCTCGCGGGCGATCGCCGACGCCCTGGCCGACCTCGGCGACCTCGAGATCGCGCGAGTCGCGATGCATCCGGGCTCGGTGCAGGGCTTTGGCCGA
Organism: Gordonia sp. 852002-50816_SCH5313054-c; assembly: GCF_001665925.1. NCBI lineage: Bacteria > Bacillati > Actinomycetota > Actinomycetes > Mycobacteriales > Gordoniaceae > Gordonia > Gordonia sp. 852002-50816_SCH5313054-c. Next base: position 6,017 of record NZ_LZTE01000041.1, on the reverse strand, counting down.
CTCGGCCGCGATGAGGTGCCGACGTTCCTGCTGCCCGCCAATCCGGTGAGCGCGCTGGTCACGTTCGAGGTCATGGTGCGGCCGCTGATCCGGATCGCGCTGGGCAAGCGACAGCCGATGCGACGCGTGATCACCGCACGGACGATCGGGCCGATCGCGTCCGTTGCGGGCCGCAAGGGATATCTGCGCGGCCAGTTGATGCGCGACGAGAAGTCGGGGGAGTACCTGGTGCAGGTGCTCGGGGCGTCGCCAACGGGATCGTCGCATCTGCTGGCCGAGCTCGCTGACGCGAACTGCCTGATCATCGTCGAGCCGGACGTCGAGGAGTTGGGTACGGGAGACGAGGTCGAGGTCGCGTTCCTCGCTCAGCGCGGATGAGTGCGTGCGTGGTGCTTCTCCGAATCCACGCATATGCGCGAGCAGGTCACGCGACAACATTCACCGAATAGACTCACTGGCGTGTTCAGATGGTTGAGCGGTGTTCCGGCCAGTCCCGGGTGGCCGGCGACGTTGGGACCATTGCTTTCTCGTGGTGGAGCGGTGACCGTGCGTCCGGTGCGGGTTCGTGATGCCAAGAGCTGGAGCGACCTTCGCATCCGCAACCAGAACTCGCTACTGCCGTGGGAGCCGACCGGAGTCGGCAGTTGGGCCGATCGGCATCAGCCGGCGTCGTGGCCACCGCTGTACGCGATCCTCAAATCCGAGGCCAGGCGCGGCACCATCCTGCCATTCGTCATCGAACTCGACGGCGCATACGTCGGACAGCTCACCGTCGGCAACATCCAACGCGGAGCTGTGCGGACCGCGTGGATCGGATACTGGATCGACCAGGCGCACTTCGGTCAGGGAATCGCCACTGCCGCAGTCGCTTTGGGCGTCGACCATTGCTTCGGTCCGGTGGGGCTGCATCGCCTGGAGGCGACGGTACAGCCGTCGAACGGGGCGTCGCAGGCGGTGTTGACCAAGCTCGGATTCCGGCACGAAGGTCTTCTCGAACGCTATATGGACGTCGACAAGCGGTGGCGCGACCACAACCTGTTCGCCCTGACTGCCGAGGAGGTTCCCGAAGGGGCCGTCGAGCGTCTGGTGCGCTCGGGGCGCGCGAACTTCTTGCAGGGCTAGTTCTCGTTGCCTGTCTGGGCGACCTGTCCTTCTGCGTAGGGTTGCCGTATGGCTGAGTCATCGGGGTTGCTCGAGATCGTGGTGCGCGGACACGCGCGCGACAGTTATCCGCCCGAGCGTGCGCTGCTCTCGCTCAGCATCGACTTCTCGGGCTCGAACCGCGAGGCCGTCTACAGCGACGCTGTCGAGGTGCAGGGACGGATCGTCGGGTCGCTGACCTCGCTCGAGGCACGGGCCGCGGTGTCGACGTGGCACAGCGAGTCGGTGCACGTCTGGTCGTATCGACCGGTCGATGCGAACGGTAAGCCGCGAGAACTGCTGTAGTCACGAAGATTCGCGTGACCACTGAGTTCGTCGACTTCGACGAACTCAATGCGTTCATCGACGCCTGGGCGACGGTCGAGGGTGTTGACGTCGGTGGCGTGCGTTGGGATGTCACGCGCGAGGGGCGGGCCCAGCATGAGAGGGAACTTCGACGTCGCGCGGTCGACGATGCGGTGGCAAAGGCGCAGGCGTACTCCGACGCGGTGGGGCGGGGCGAGGTGCGGGCAGTCCGGCTCGCCGACCCGGACATGCTGTCGAGTGGACCCGAACGGATGGCTCGGGTGACATTCGCGGACGCGCCCGCTGACGCGCCGACGTTGGAGTTGCGGCCCGAGGACATCGATCTCGAGGTCTCGGTGGACGCGCGATTCGTCGCGGGATAGCCGCGGGAGTGCCGATAAGCCGGCTGACGGGGCGGCTGAGAAAGCCATATGAATCGCTTCAATCTGGCGGGAGCTCGGCGCGTCTGCGCAGTTCGCACAATGGTCGCACCTAGATTATTGGGTGGTCCGGTGTAACCAGAGTGATTGAAGGGAGAGGTCGAATGCCGAATTCCGTGCTGTGGGTCTGCCTCGTCGTGGTGTGGCTCTTCGTCCTCGTTCCCATGGTCATCAAGGGTCGACCGCAGATGCGGAAGTCGACCGAAGCCGCGCGCATGACGCGCCTTCTTCACCGCGGCGGCACCAAGGCCCGTACCTCGACTGCTCGACGCTCGGCCGGTGCACATCCGCACGACCCGTCGTGGACGTCGCGACGGTCGTCGCGCTCTGCAAGCAGCGCCGCGACAGCGCTTCTCGACAAGACCGAGTCCGACGAAGAGGTGTCGACCGAATCCGACGATGCTCCGAAGTCGCGGAAGGCGACCACCACCAAGCGTGCAACCGAAGCGAAGGTGCAGGCGCCCAAGGCGGAGTCGGATGTCGACGCAGAGGATCTTGACGCAGAGGATGTCGAGTCGACCGACGAGAGTGTCACGCTCACCGGCGAACTCGTCGATGCTGCCGAGGTTGAGACCGAAGAGGTCGACCACGCTGCGGACTCTTCGGATGTCGTCGACGCTGAGGTCGAGGATGCTGAGGCCGAGGGCGTTGAGACCGAAGATGCTCAGCTTGAGGATGATTCGGACGTCGAGGATGAAGCCGAGTACGACGACGATCTTGAATACCAGGACGACCTCGACGACGAGTTCGAGGACGACGAGTTCGAGGACGACTACGACGTAGCAGACGACAGCTCGGACGACGACTACGACGCGGACGATGAGTACGAGGACGACGTCGAAGATGAGTACGAGGACGACGTCGAAGATGAGTACGACGCAGACGATTACGACGAAGAAGATGAATACGACGCGGAGGACGCGGACGACGACTATCTCGACGAGATGGACGGCTACGAGAACCCCGTGCCGCGCGACAAGCGTTCCGCCGCAGCACAAGCCGAGCCGACGCACGTCGTCGAACGTGGTCGCACACGTGATGCTCGACGTTCGGGTACGTCATTTGACGAGCGGGACAGGAAGATTCGCTACCGCGAGCGTCAGCGCGTGGCCATCGCGCTGCTGACGTTGGTGGTCATTTCGATCGCGCTCGGAGCCTTCCTGGGACTCATCGGTTGGATCGCCACCGGGATCACCGTCGTGATGCTCTTTGCCTACCTGGCGTACCTGCGTAGCGCGGTCCGCAACGAGCAGCGACTACGTGCTCAGCGGGCAGCTCGTGTGGCGCGTCAGCGTCGCCAGGACGAGGAGCGTCGACGTCGCGAGATGGCTGCGCCGCAGTTCGTCCCGGTGGCCGAGCCCGCACCTCAGATGCGTAGGCCCGGCGGAGCCGTCGTCGTCGAAATCGACGACGAGGACCCGATTTTCGATCACATCCCGCCGTTCCAGCGGCGTCGTGTCATGCGTGAGGACGAGGAGTTCCGTCGGGCTGCTGCCGGCTGACGGTGATCGCGTCCGGGTGGTTCTTGATCCACTTGCTTGCGTCGGTGACGGCGTGGCAAAGCGCAACGCGCTCACCGACATACGTCACCGGGGCGCCGACAACTGGTATGTAGCTGAGCATTCCGAGGAGCTTGGGCGGACCGGGTCGACGATCGAGTTCGTCGTTGACCTTGCGCAGGATCTGCGCGACCTCCCAGAGCCCACCGATCACCGACCATCCGCGACGCTTCTTTGTCGACGACGTGTCGTCGAAGGGGTCGGTGTTCGACGCGGCGTCGGAACTCAGTTCTCGATCGCTCAGTACCGAAGCAAGCAGTCGCACTTGATCATTGCGATCGGTGACCCCGTACTCGCGAGCGATGGCGACGAGCACGATGGCCTGATTGGCGTAGCCGAGAGCGCTGGTGAGCGGCAGAGCTTTTGCCCACGCGCCGAAGACTCCGGGGTAGGAGACCGCAATCGTGTTGAGCGCGCCTACGCGATCGACCCACCACTTGCCGCGCTCCTTGATCGACAGCTCCGACCATCCTCGCGTGCCCGGCCAATCGGCGACATCGAAACCACGTGCAACGACGTGTCGGAGCTTGTCGAGGCGAGAACGGTCCCCCGGGTCGTCGTCGAATGTGCTTGCCTTGATTCCCAGCGGATCCGAGGAGGAGAGTGCATCGAGGATCGGGTTGATGATGGCGACCGCGCGGTCGATGGCGGTTGCGAGCTCTTTATCGGACATTGTGGCCACGCGCCGAGGGTATCGGAGCGGTGTCGACATCCGGCTTGTCGCCACGACGACGAGGCGTGTGTGAGCTTGCGCGCGGCGGCTGCTAGAGTGACCTACGGCTGATCACGCAGTGGTCACCCGGGGCTATGGCGCAGTTGGTAGCGCGACTCGTTCGCATCGAGTAGGTCGGGAGTTCGATTCTCCCTAGCTCCACCAGAAGCAGCAGAGTAGGCGGCCTTTCCGGCATCGCCGAAGGGGCCGTCTTTCTGTGTGCTCACCCGGATCCAGTACATGGCGCACGTCGCCTGTGACGTACTTGCGCCGCACGTAGTGGCGTCGGGTGAGCTCCGAAGACGTATGACCGAGCTGATCGGCCGCCGCCTCCATCCCGATCTCATCGGCGAGCAGCGTGGCCACCGTTCTGCGAAACGTCTTCGGCGTGACCCACTCGAACCTGTCAGAAGGGCCGCCCGGACGACGGCCGCAGCCTGCTATCCCGACCAGGGAACACCAGGCCCAGCTCTTCGCCAGCGGCGTCGGGTGTTACGTGTGACTCAGCAGTCGCCCACCGTGTCGACCGGATTCGAGGGGCGGGGCGCGGGCTTCACGTCGACGTCGTAGCCGGGATTGTCGGATGACCGCGCGATGATCGTGCAGTAACCAGCTCCGGTCGGTTGCGCTGACCTCCACTGATCGCCACACGACAGTACATCGAAGCCGCCGATCACCTCGGCGGAATCTTCAACTCGTGGGGCGTGCATCCACATGATCATGTCCGGATTCTTCGCTGGGTCTTTCAGGTCCGCGTCGGTCGAATTGCAGGACGTCGCCGACGACGCTATGGCTGTCGTCGTCGACTGCGCGTCAGCGCCGCCGTCATCTGATCCACAACCGCCGACGAGAACGCTCACCGCGAAAGCTACACCTACTGCCGCGATCACCCGACGAATCATGATCCGGGACTCTACAGCCGTGTGGTGACAGTCGCCTCCAAATCATCTACAGCCACCCTTACCCACCCGAAACCCGCGAACTCGGGCATATCGAGCGGACTGTACTATTCGCTGACACTCCGGCGACCAGCGGCGTTGTCGCTGAACAGAATTGCCGAGAGTCGGCGGCACGGCGGTTCGCATCGGATAGGTCGGGAGTTCGATTCTCCCTAGCTCCACAAGCTGGACAGGTAAGGGTATGTACTCGAACCGATAGTCTGTTTTGCCCTGCCGCCGTGAGTGATCGGCTGTTAGATCGACTCTCCTGCTTCTGATGCTATTGGCGGAAGATGCCTGCCTTAGGGCTCCTCAGGCTGTCACGAGGGGTTCTTGAATCTCGGCGTTCTGGAAAATCAATGGATGTGTCGCGGACTCTGAGGGTATATGCAGGTTGTCGAGCAGCTTCGCCGGTAGCGAAGCCAGCGTCAGCTTTCTCTCTCATGACTGCAGTGCATCGCCCGTAGCGATGCACATGACGTCGTACCCGTAGAAACTACTTTGAGGATCCTCGTGACCAGTGAATTTCCGGCGGTAGCGCCGGCTTTCTACGTGCAGACCACAGTTGGCAAGGCCAAGTTATTCATCGGAGAGTTCGGTTCGCTCTCGACGCAGCTCACGCCACTTGCGACAGTGAACGCAGGAAGTGGAGTTGATGTCGACCAAGTGGTTCGTGCGCTGGAACGAGCCGCTTGGACTGGCGATCGCGCACTTTGGGAGGCGATCACAACAGTGCTTCCGAATCCCGTGGTTCTCGCTTGTGAGCAAGCGTTGGCAGCGATGCCGCCGCCAGCCCGATTGGCCATAGGAAGCGACGCGAGGCCGCTTACAGTGCTGACATCGTCGGGGCTGGTGCACGAGTAGGTGACATCTGATCTGGCTTGCCCTGCCGGGCGGCCTGGAAGGATGCCAGCTGTGCCCA
>NZ_LZTE01000040.1:0-1302 GCF_001665925.1 Gordonia sp. 852002-50816_SCH5313054-c | reverse complement strand
TGTGGTTCCCCCGGAATCGTGGAGGACTCCTCTATGCGGCTTCGGGCTCGGTGACTGCGGTGTTCTCGTAGTCGACCGGACTCATCATCCCGATCGCGCTGTGGCGACGCTGGTGATTGTAGAAGCCGTAGCACCACTCCAACACGACCGCCTGCGCCTCCATGATAGTATGGAACTCGTTGCGTGACAACACTTCCCACTCCAAAGAAGAGAAGAATGCCTCCGCTGCGGCGTTGTCGAAACACGATCCGACCCGGCCCATCGACTGCCGGATACCCATCTTCTGGCACAGCCTGGTGAACCGTTTCGCGGTGTACGTCGACCCACGATCGGTGTGGAAAATCAGCTTCTGCGCATCGTCATCACGCCATATCGCCTGCATACCGCCCCGCGTGGCGACCGCCATCTCGATCGCCGCACACGCCAACGCTGCATCCGGGTGACGACTGGTGGCCGCCCCCAGCAGGCGGCGACTGTAGAGGTCGATGACCGTGGCCAGATACAGCTTGCCCGCCGCGGTCGGGATCTCGGTGATGTCGCCGACCCACCGCTGATCGGGGCACTGTGCGGTGAAATCGCGACCCAACAAATCGGGGAACTTCGGGGCGGTCTTGTCCTGACGGGTCAGCCCGTTGCGCCGGCGGATCCGCCGCGCGACCAGGCCCTGACGACACATCGAATCAGCGACAGTCTTCTCGGTCACCGTCCACCCGTCAGCACGCAGATCCGCATGCAGGCGCGGTGACCCGTGCAGGCCGCGGGCCTTGTCGAGCGCCACCGCCACGGCCCGGTCGATGGTGTCCCGGCGATAGTCGCGGGTGGTGTGCAAACCCGTTGCCGCACCCGGCGATTGGGTCCGCTTATGCCATTTGTAGAACCACGCCTCGCTGACCCCGAGCAGCCGGCAGGACACCGCGTGTGGCACCCGATAGTTGGTCCTCTGGTCGGCGATAAAGCGTGCCACGCTCACTTCGTCGCCTCCTTCACCCACAGGACCACTGATCGCTTGAGGACATCACGCTCCATGCGCAGCTCGGCGACCTCGTCACGCAACCGTTTGAGCTCAGCAGCGTCATCAACGGTCAGCTCGCCGCGGCCCTCCCGCTCGGCGCGCGCCCGGTTGACCCAGTTACCCAAGGTGCCCTCGTTGACCCCCAGGTCTCGAGCGACCTGGGCGATCGGCTTACCTGTCTCCTCGACGATCCGGACCGCCCCATCACGAAACTCCCGGTCGTACTTCTTCCGCTTCTCTGGCATCGTGCTCCTCATTATCGATGCCTCTACGGTTCGGGGGGAACCTCA
>NZ_LZTE01000039.1:0-7753 GCF_001665925.1 Gordonia sp. 852002-50816_SCH5313054-c | reverse complement strand
TGGCCGCCCTGAACAGCGCTGTCGCCAGGCGAGGGGACGTGGCCGGCTGCGTTCTGCACAGCGATAGAGGGTCTCAATTTCGTTCGAAGAAGATGCAGAAGGCCATCACCCGGCACGGCATGCTCGGGTCGATGGGCAGGGTCGGTGCGTGTGGTGACAACGCGGCGATGGAGAGCTTCTTCTCGCTGCTACAGAACAACGTCCTCGACCGTCGATCCTGGGCCACCAGAGACGAGCTCCGGGCCGCCATCGTGCACTGGATCGAACGGACCTACCACCGCCGCAGACGACAGGACCGCCTCGGCAGATTGACCCCCATTGAATTCGAGACCATCATCAACCACGAGGCCCCTCAGGCCGCGTGACTAACCCTGTCACCTATCCGTGCACCAGGCCCGCGCGCCGCCATGGTGGCCGAGTTGGGTGCCGTTGTGAGTCTTCGGTTCGCGTGACGCCGAAAAGCGCATCGCGCCAAACTGTTTCGTCTTACCCATTCTTGTGCGCGATGACGGCTGGCATGGGCACATTCCAATCGACAAGTCTTCCGCTGAAGCAGGGCGAACTAGCCGTGACGATTGGCGGGTAGTTGACGTTGTTGAGCTCGATCTGCAACTTGAAGGCATCGGGTGCCTCGGCGAACCGGTTGGGCTTCGTAAAGTCTTCTCGCTCAATAACTTTCCAACCCCAAGAGGTCCAGATGTCCCCGACGCGGGCGACGGCCGCGTTGTAGTCAGATCCGGGCGGGAGTTTGAGGTCGCGGGAGTCAGTGTAGTTCACGGGTGCGTCTTTTGACGTGGCCTTGTCGTCGCAGGGGACGGTGGCGCCCCACCCGCCGAAGCGGGAGGAATCGGCGGCCGTTCCGGCAGGCAACGCATTCACAGTTCGTTGGAAAAGCTCGATGACGTGATCTTGAACCTCGCGTTGGCTCGCGGGACTGAAGCTTGCAGAGCTCGTAGGGGCTCCTAGGGTTGTCGAGGTTTCAGCTGCTGGTTGACCGCCCGCACATCCAGCTACCAAGCTTGCGAATATAACGGACATCACTGCCACGAGGCGGCACACGACACTGCTCATCTCGGTTGGTGGGTGGGGACTTGTCCAGCGATGATATCCCCCACGTTCTTAGACCGGGTGCTACCTAGGTCAAAGTAGGAGCTGTAGGCTGAGATCGACGGCAAATTCATCCGTTTCGTTCCAGAAGTGTCACCAGGGTCGGAGGCGAAGGTGTGCGCGCCGCACCCTTCACTGGTCGGGCGGCGCCGTTTGTACTGCCCGCAAGCTTGATCGCATCGTTGTCCCTAAAGAAGGCTGTGTCGTCGGGGTGTGTGACACGGTCCTTGTCGGCAAGTACGGGCATCTCGTTCGTCCGGTGTGCGAAGCGTTACCCCCTCATGCCGCCCAGCGTGCTGCGTCGCCGTGTGCGGCGGCCAGGACCTCAGCGAACTGGTCGTCGCTTCCGGTCGCGTAGCGAACCGCGGTTTCGTCGTTGAGGGCGGGGTTGGGCGAACACATCCAGAGCGCAGCGCTCCACGCGTTGGCGTGTTCGCGCAGGATTTGCCACACCTGCAGCAGATGTTGGTCGACTGTGGCGGCGTCGGTGAACTGCCATGTGGGGTACACCCAGGTACCTGACTCGAGTTGGCAGCCGACCAGGGTCTTGTGCTTGACGCGTTTGGCGATCGCCTGCTTGCTCACACCGAGCCACGAGGTCAGTCCGGCAGTGTCGTAGAACGGCCCCACCCGCTGGTCGTGCACCGTCACCGATGGCAACGCAGCAGCCATCGCCATCGCTATCCGCTGAGTGTCGGCGAAGACTTCGGCATCAACACCGGCATCCTCGGCTATCGCGAACCGCTCGTCGACGAGCTTGCTCAACTCGTTGAGCAGCGCCTGCTTGCAATCGGTCAGATCAGACACAACAACCCCTCAGACGAACTCAGACGACTTACGACGTGTCTACGCCGCCACGCGGCAGCGGGCAACCCAGTCAACCTCGCTAGGCGTCCTGCAGTTATGTTGGCGGCATCTGCACAGACTCCCGCATCGCCATGTCAGTGATGCGTAGTAGACAACTCGATATGAGCTTGCGACGCCTACGACATCCATCGACCGTTGACGCGCTACTTGCGTATCGCACGCACTACGCTCGCGTCGCGCGATGCATGCACCCAGGGTGCTTCAACTATTGCACTCACACCGACGATGTCCGCGAACCCCGACCGCTCTTCTGCTCAAAACGGTGCGGCACCGACTACTCAGCGCAACGAGTCGCCCTCCTAGGAGATCGCGTTCATAGGCGACGCCCTGGCCCACGCGTCCGCGCGAAGCAACATCGCAACCGAGCTTCGACAACAACGCGCACACGCCACGTGGAATCTCGCGCGATACGGAGGACTCATGCCAACCGACGAATCCACCACGTAGCCGCACCGACCAGGACGGAGAAGAGATCCACAACCACCCACCGGCGAATCGGGTACCTCGTGACTTGTACAAACCCTGACCGACAATGAAAATTTCGCTTCCTCCCGAGATGTACGGAGGAAACCCCGCTGGACTACTTGAGCATCTTGGCCTCGTTGTTGAGCGCCAACCACTCGACGACGACGATTACTGGATCGTTAGCGCCGATCCCACAACGCTTGTGCAAGCACAGACACTGCACGGTCCAGCGTTGTCGCGGAGCAGATTCGATGTCTCGAGCGTGCCTACGCCAAGCATTCCCGGTGGAATGAATCCCGAACTTGTTGACGCTCTGACCGCTCACAATGAGGCGCTCGCTTCACAGCCGACCCTTCGTTCAGCTGTACAGCTAGTAATCAATACCTTGGTCGCAGTCCCGGATAACGAAGTACCAGCGACAATCAAGTGGGGTAGCGACACTCTGTCTCAGATTCCGCTTACGCATGAGGACGGGACAACGGAGCCACTCTTTCCAAAACATTCAGTTCACGATATCCGCATCAACGAACTCGCCTATCGATGGGCCAAACTGCCTCAAGTCATGCTTCGGCTCCGACACGACACAGCAGCCGCAATAATTGCTATGTCCAAGAAGGACCCTGACTCGATGATGTTCTCGTCCTCGGGCGCCCTTCTTGAGGGAACCGTGTTCGGTGGGGTGTACTTTGCGCCTCTTCTCGGGAACATCTCGCCAACAATGTGGGGTTTCGGAGTTCCGCGTATAGGGCAGGTCATAGTTTATTCATTTGGCCGCCAGGTTGGTGGTCGAAGCCACGGAGCCCCCAGGGATCTCATTGACACTCTCGGTGTCCTTGCTCACCACTCATCTCTCGGCGAGTTCGATGTCCACTCAATCGACAACACGATACTACATAAGGCAGCGTATTCGGAGGCCATCGATTGGTGGGCAACTCGAATCGACAGATCATTGGTGGATCTTTTCTCGCCGACGACGTACACGGACGAGCACGATATATATCGGCCCGGGGCTCACCAAAGATGGATGTTGAACTTCGAACAACTACTCGCTCGCATCTGCGCGATCACACGACAGCCCAATGACCCTGCCACCCAATTGATGCTACTTTTCCCGACGATGGATATCTTGGCTGACAGCTTTACGGGAAGTAATGGAATTGGTCAGCTTATGACGCCCAAACGGATTAGCAAGTTGATAGACAGGGTCTCCAAGCGTGTCCCCGATCGCATCGAGCCAATCATTATGGCACCAGCTCGTCGCGCACTCGCAGCCGCGGAGCAGGTTGCTGATGAGTTCTTCATTCCTAGCCCCAATCCCGATGCCACGCCGGAGTCGCGCATAATCCACTTATGGAATGGCCGCCGCAACACCACACATGGATTCAACAACAATGCCGAGATTCTCGCTGAGCATACCGGGCGACTACCGCCAGATATTGTTCTTGTGCCATTCGTGTACCTCCTTGACATACTGACGGATCGACAGCGCCTACTCGAACGAGTTCGTCGTGACTGCCAGCGACCACCAAAGCCTTAGACCCAGATCCCCAGCTACTGTTGCTACTCCGAGCAACGAGAGGAGTCGACCTTGGGCGACTTACACGTGGCACAGATCAAGCGCCGACTGAAGAGTACGACCTACCCACATATCGACACTTCAGATCTCGACACGCACGACGCAGCGCACGTCGAGCAAGCGCAGCTGACCAGGGCACTCGCAGCCTTCGTGCTGACCAAGGTAGCGGGTCTCAGCGATGAAGACGCCGCAGCATGTGTGACGGACGGCCCAGGCGACAACGGCATCGACGCGATTGCATTCGTCGACTCAGACCCGCCCCAGCTCTACCTGGTGCAGTCGAAGTGGACAGATGCTGGCAACGGCGGCGGCGCAACCCTCGACGAAATGATGAAGTTCCAGAAAGGATTGGCAGACCTAGTAACCATGAGGTGGGAGCGCTTCAACGACAAGGTGGCCGCACGTGTCACCGAGTTGGACAATGCACTCCTCAATACCGACCTCCGAATTGAGGTCATCTTTGTAACGATGGGCACACCCCAAGTAGCACCCGCCGTCGCGAGTCACATGGATGACTACATCGCCACCCTCAACGACCCCACCGAAGTGGCGATATTTAGCTACCTGAATCAGGGAGCCGTATACAAACTTCTAGTCGATGACACGCGCTCAGCACAAATCGATTTCGCCGTTGAGTTGTCGGACTGGGGCAAGCTGGAAGGTCCGCCCGATGCCGTCTATGGCCACGTCAGCGGCACAGAAGTCGCCGCGTGGCTTCGTGACCACGGACCACAACTGTTCGACCGCAACGTACGCGTGGTGCTTTCAAACTCGGAAGTCAATGCTTCTGTCCTAGAAACGGTAGACGAATCCCCCGAATCGTTCTGGTACTTCAACAATGGCGTCACCGCGCTCTGCGAATCAATCGATAAAGCCCCCGCAGGTGGCACCGAGCGGCGTCAAGGAACGTTCGGGCTCAAGGGAGTCAGCATCGTCAACGGTGCACAGACAGTGGGAACACTCGCACGCGCACTGCGCACAGGTAAACATCAAGAACTCGACAACGTTCGGGTCATGGTGCGCTTCATCTCGCTGGAATCTGCCCCTGAGGACTTCGGCAAACGTGTGACACGGGCAACGAATACACAGAACGTCATCGGCGGCAGAGACTTCGTCGGACTCGACCCCCAACAGACGCGACTGCGAGACGATTTCTCGGTTGACGGCCTGACCTACGCGATCCGCAGCGGTGAAGAGCGTCCTGATCCCGACAAAGGCTGCGAGTTCACCGAAGCTGCAGTGGCCCTGGCGTGTGCACATTCCTCTGCGCTCGCCACGCAGGCAAAACGTGAGGTAAGCCGACTATGGGACGACACCTCGAAGGCCCCCTACAAAGCACTATTCAATGCGACCACCACCTACTTGCGAGTCTGGCGATCAGTCAGGATTCTTCGCGCAATTGACGCGAAGCTTGACGAACTCAAGGCGGGGCTCGACACCAGGGAGCGTGGGTACGCAGTACACGGCAATCGACTTGTCGCCCACGTCGTATTTGCGAAACTCGACTTGTCAGGTATTGAGGACCCTGCCACGGACTGGAATACCATTCTCGATCGGGCAGCCGATCTGACGACTAACGTCCTCGACACAATCACGAAGAATGGCGAGGACGAGTACGGGGGGTACACCGCGAGCTTGTTCAAGAACGCGACCAAGACAGAACACCTCGCCACGCAGGCGATCGAGGCTCTAGCTCGAGGATAGTGCGATCGGAAAACTCGTTCTTAGTCCACAGCTGGTGGCATGCAACTCTGACTAGGTCGGCTATCGCGCGCCGACTCTCATGGCGGACAAGAGCATTCATGGGTTGGTTCCTGCTAAGTTATCGGCGAATCACAGTGACTGAGTGTCCGGTGGTGGCGGGTTCTGAGCGCGTGGGCCGACCAGGGAATCCGCAGGTCCTCCGCTGGCAATATGCACGCCGACTGAGCGACGAACGCTCGCGGATGGATGCTCCCTAAGGATTTCTGCGAGCGGCTGAGTGGCGGCTTCCGGCGTCATCTGTTCAAGTGGTCCCGCCACTGCTTTTGCGACGAGCGTTCCCCATCGTCGAGGACGTGCGTGAGAAGATCGAGCACCCGTTGGTCTGTGATTCCCTTGCCGATCCACTGTGCGAGGCCGAACGCCACCTGTGCACGTACATCGACAGACGGGTCCTTTGAGAGAACAGCTAAGGCGGTCAGGTCTGCTGGTCGCTCTCGCGCGGCAATCACCCGTACTGCCGCCACTCGGCGGTCCTCGCTCCCGGTGAGAAAGTGAGCCAGTTCAGAGTCGCCGAGCTCATTAGGTCGTACCGCCGCAAGCGCAGCTGCCGCAGCGCCGACTACATCCACCACCGGCCCAAAGAATGGGTCCTGGCTGGGTGGGTTGATCACCAGGGACCGGAGGACGGGAATAATCCGCATCACGACGGGTTCGGGGATTAAGCCACCCAACTTTCTAAAGCTCTCGAGTGGTGCCGTAAGTTGTTGCGAATAAAGTGATTTCAGCATCAAGAGTTCGAGAACAGGATCCCAGTCGGCCTGATCTGGGTAGCACGCGTTTATCAACACCAGCACTCCAGCGTAATTCACGCTGCGATGTGAGTATTGGCCTCGCCCAAGTTCTTCGATGTCGTTGGCAACCTTAGAAGCGAGATTCGCGATGAGACCTGCTGCAGTCTCTTGGCCGAGGTCGCGTACGTCGCCAAACGCTTGAAGGGATGCGATATCACCGTCTGCGATTCTTGTGCGGAGCGCATCCCGAACAGACGGGTCGCATTTCGCTAGCACTTCTGAGATTGCTTCCGCCAATTCAAAGTTGTCTGTTTCTCCTCGCTGCTCAAGAGCAACCAGATCTGAACCGATCCATGCGTCCTCTGGGATCTCCCGGATAAGCCCAGCATAGTGATGTGCCATGAGCTGATCATCCATCTGAGGAAGCGAAATAACGTGGTCGACAATATCGCGGACCGATTCCTTCGACGCACTCAGAAGCAGATCTGACATGGTTTCCAGGACTGCGCGGCTGACCCAGAATGTGGCCTTTACACGCTCGCCGAACGAAGTCGGGTCTCTCAGTACTTCAAGCAAAAACGCAATGTGCCGGTCCGACCTGTCGGCTACCAGAACGTCTGCGGCAGATTGCAGCGCCGCGAGATCCGCACGGACAGATGTCGATGTGGAACGTTCAAGGTCGATTACGTTGACGTCATCGATCACCGGACCCGCTGGCCCGTTGCGCAGCAGATGCCGGACGGCAAGCTCGACAGACTTCTGGTCACCTGTTTGGCGCAGGAGGCTCAAAGCGTTTGTTACATACTCGCGATCCGGTCCCGCGTCGGCAGTCATGACCATCCGCTCGGCGAGTATTCCTGCGGTGGATCGCCACGCATTGTGGTCGGCCGATATCCCTGCGATCAGCGAGGCCGCCCGAAGACGAAGCCATGTCTTGTCGCTTGCACCGAACGTCCAACTAGTGTCCTTCGCCCACTTTTTGTACACCGATTCCCAGAATTCCTGGAGTCCCATGCCACCTCTTGAGTACGCCACCAAGCGGCCAAGGTATCTCGCCCGGTAATCGCGCCCGGGATGTTGTTACTTTCCCAGCCACTCGTCGTGAAGACGATGTTTGCGCTTGACCCGAGGATGGCGGCTACGGTCGGGTCCTGCGCAGGCAAACCGGCTCTTCGAAGTTGAGCGGGCAATGCCTGGTCAGGGCCGCGGCGTGTCGTTGAGGTGAGACGCCCCTGGTCTCCGG
>NZ_LZTE01000038.1:0-72954 GCF_001665925.1 Gordonia sp. 852002-50816_SCH5313054-c | reverse complement strand
CTATCGCGGCTCTGTGACGCACGCGGAGGTGCAGCTCAGAGACTATGTTGCATCTGTTCGAATATGCGGCGGTTCGGTGTTCACCCGTTCATCGACGGGAACTCCAGAAGCCAGCGGGTGTTCTTCCACCGCTACCTCGCCGACGCCGGATGGGACATCGACTGGCGCGTCATCGACGCCGCCGCGGTGCACGCCGCCCGCCACGTCGCGATGGCCACCACCGACTCATCGTTCCTCGCCGCCGAGCTTGCACCCGGGGTGGTGCGCCTGGGCGACACCGCGCCGGGGTCCCTGGCCGCCACCCAAGACACCCGAGATCCCGCGAAAGCGGCCGCAGTGTTCCGGGCGATGATCATGCACCGACGGGCCGGGGGAACCGCAGAAACGTTCCGGTCGGAGGCTGCGGCCGCGGGCCCGATGGCCGGCCCGTCCGGACAGATCGCCGCCTCACGGCCTTACCGGGGGCGCGGCGAGCAGAGCGCATCAATCCAGTCGCGGCCGGATCGGCCGCGCGGTCGGGGCCGCTAGAGCGAGGTCACCACCTGGTGGGTGCCGACGGGGTGTGGCGGGCACTGGTGCCGGCGACGCCGGCGAACGCCGCGAGCATAAGCAGCGGCAGCAGGAAGAACATCACGACCGCGGCGGCGAACGCAGCGCGCAGCAGGATCGGGCTCCAGGTCCGCGCGGGAACCCACCGCGGCCGGTAGCCCGGGCCGATCGGCGCCAGCCAGTGACCCGGGCGGGGTCGGCGCACGAGGAACCCGACGAGGACGCTGAACGCGAACGTCGCCGCACCGAGCATGAGCCACACGGTGAGGAACACCGCGCCGAAGCTGGCGTGGGCGAGCATGTTGTCGATCGCGTCGACCATGATGTCTCCTCATCGGCTGGTGGTCTGTTAGTGGTATCAGAGTGCTCGGACATTGCACTGCGCGCCATTCGCCGCGCGGATGTTGGTCTAGATGTACTGACCGGGGACGTTAGTCGACGCTTGCGGCGCCGGTAGAACTCGCGTCAGGGTCGCGGCATCGCCGGTGACATCCACGCCATGCGCGATAGCGGCGGGCAGAGGCATTGCGCCTTGCAGGAGGGCAACCAGTACCGGCCCGGGGCCTGCAACACGCGCCAGGGGGCTGACATCGCGCTGGCAAGGGTTCACCGTGATGGTCCCGTCGGCGGCGGTGAGGTCGAAGCCGTCGTCGAAGGTGCCGAACCGGATCACGATCGGTGGCTCGTCCGGTCTGTGATCCGCGAGGAGGAAGCGTGCCGGTTGGCTGAGCCAGTGCATCTGGAAGATCGCATCACTCGGCGCCTCTGGAACCGTCGGTGCACCCCACTTCAGAAGCTCGCGCAGCACTCCGTCCAGGGCCCGGCCACGCTCGGTAAGCCGATACGTTGGCGTGCCCGGGATTCCTGGGGCGGGCTCGCGGGCGACGACACCGTTGGTCTCGAGGTCCCGCAGGCGCTGGGTGAGCAGGTTCGTCGCGATGCCAGGCAGGCCGCGCTGGACTTCACCAAAGCGCAATGCTCCCCCGATCAGCAGCTCACGCACGATCAGGAGAGTCCACCTGTCACCGACGACATCCAGGGCGCGAGCGATCGAGCAAAGCTGTCCGTAGGACTTCACCTGAACCCCCTTGACTTTATCAAGTGCCTGCTTGAAAGTATCAAGCACCATTCTCACACCAAGGAGAGCCATGCCCGCCACCCTGTCTTCTGCCGCACCTCAGACACTCAAGGACTACTACCGGATCCTCGAGTCCGGCATCGACAGTTACCAGGACGGGGCTGACCTACGGCCTCTGCTGGATGACCACCTCGACTTCACGGGCTCCCTCGCTGGACACCTCCCCGACGCCACCGATGGCTTCCTGGGCGGGGTTGCCGGGTTCAGCGCGACGGTCAAGCAGATCGAGATCATCCACGACGTGCACGGCACTAACAGCTCCGCCGTGCTCTACACGGCGACCATGCCCGGCGGTCCCATGACCTTCGCGGAGTTCTTCACCTTCGACGGCGGACGCATCGCGTCCTTGAACCTTCACTACAGCGGCCCCGAGTACATCGAGAAGGGTGGACGATGACGGCACAGAAGGACCTGGTCGAGCGAGTTCGTGACGCGCTAAGAGCTCGCAACCCTCGTGAGGTGTCGATGTTCGGGGGAGTGTCGTTCATGGTCGAGGACCGGATGGTCGTCGCCGCTCGTCGGGAAGGGACGCTCCTGCTACGCATCGACCCCACTGACGCGGAAGACCTGCTCACCCGCCCTGGTGCTCACCCTGCGCTCATGGGCGCAGACCGCCCCATGGGCGACGGCTGGATCAGCGTCGAGCAGGCCGCACTCCAGGGACCTGGGCTCGAGTCCTGGCTCGAGCCAGCACTCACCTTCCATGCAGCGCAAGGCGCCGAGTAGAGATCTCTACTCCAATTCCATCATCCGGTGGCCGGTCGCAAACGCGGCCGGCCACCGATCTATCTCAGGAGGCACTTTGAGTCATCGCAATGCCGCGCTGACCCCACGTCATCGTCTACGAGTCGCACGCCTCGTCATCGAGGAAGGATGGCCGATCAGCGAAGTTGCTGCCCGCTTCCAGGTGTCGTGGCCAACCGTGAAGCGGTGGGTCGACCGCTACCTTGCTGGCGAGCCGATGCAGGACCGGTCGTCACGGCCGAAGTCTTCGCCGAACAAGACGAGCAAGAAGACGGCAAAACGGTGCGTGAGCCTACGAATGCGCCTGAGGGAAGGGCCTATTCAACTCGCAGCCCGACTCGGCATCGCCCCGGCCACGGTCCACCGCATCCTCACGACCGCGCGCATGAATCGACTTTCCTACGTCGACCGTGCCACCGGCGAGCCAATCCGCCGATACGAACACGACCACCCTGGCTCACTCGTGCACGTGGACGTCAAGAAGCTTGGGAACATCCCCGACGGTGGGGGCTGGCGATACGCCGGGCGACGTCAAGGATCGAGGAATCGTGCCGTCACTCCCGGCAAGCCGAAGAACAAGTGGCGCAACCCCAAGCTCGGGTATGCGTTCGTGCACACCATCATCGATGACCACTCGCGCGTCGCCTACACCGAGGTTCAAAACGACGAATCCGCTGTCACCGCCGTCGGAGTCCTGCATCGAGCGGTCGAGTGGTTCGCCGACCGAGGGGTCGCAATTGAGCGCATCTTGTCCGATAACGGTGGTGCGTACCGTTCTCACCTGTGGCGAGATACGTGCGAGGCCCTATCGATCACTCCGAAGCGAACGCGGCCATACCGCCCACAGACCAACGGCAAGGTCGAGCGATTCCACCGCACCATGGCCGACGGTTGGGCGTATGCGCGCTGCTACACGAGCGAGAACGAACGCCGCGATGCCCTCCCCGACTGGCTCCACGAGTACAACCAGCACCGACCACACACCGCCTGCGGAGGCCAGCCGCCCTTCTCACGATTGATCAACGTCCCCGGTCAGTACATCTAGAAACGCGACGATCCCCGGCCACCGCAGCGGGGCCGGGGATCGTCGCCGCACACCGTTGTGCCGTGCGGCTTAGCGCTTGGCGGGCGGGGTCAGCTGCGGGAAGGTGACGTGCAGACCGGGGAGAGCCTTCTCAGCCTGGCGGCTGATGTCGGCGACTCCCTGGGCGACGGTGTCGCGGGCAGTCTGGGCCAGCAACCCGGCGGCCTTGTAGGGTGCGTCGGCCTGTTCGTGGCTGATGTTCAGCGGGATCGACGCCGGGCCGAGGCTGGCGTTGCCTGACACATCGCCGGCCTTGTTCACCACGTAGTCGACCTTCCCGCCGCCGGGCAGGTTGTCACCGTGGAGCTCGTACTGGTTGGCGTTCGGGTTGGGCGGATCGGCTCGGTACGGTGCCTCATTCTGGGTGCCCGGGGTGATCGTCTTGCCGTTGGGGTCCGCGCCGGGGTCGCCAGCACCGGCCTGATCGCCGACCACAGCGCCGATGATGCCGCCGCCCATGGCGCCAAGCACACCCACACCCACACCCAGGCCGACACCGATCGCGGCACCACTGCCCGCGCCGATGAGTGCGCCGGTCCCGACGTTGAGCGGCTGCGGCGGGACGAACGAGCCGATCGCCGCACCGACACCAGCGCCGATGATCGCGCCGCCGACACCACCGATCACGACGGCCGGAGCACCGAGAGCGACAAACCCGATCGCCGCACCCGCGGCGCCGCCAGTGACCGCGGCCGCGCCGCGGCGAGCGGCCTGGTCCTTGGGCAGACCGACCGACTCCCAGAACTGGGCAATCTTGCCTTCAGCGACCCCAGCATTCTGATTGATCGCCGCGGCGTCGGCATTCGACATCTGCGCGGGCTTTTTCGTGATGTAGTTGCCGATCCGGATGTAGCCGACCGGCGCGAGGATCGTGCGCGGCGGCGGGGTAGGTCGCGGCGCGTGCAGGGTGACTGCCGGTTCGGCGTCGTAGGTCGTGGAGTAGGTGGTCGGCGGGCTGTAGTACACCGGGCCGGTCGGACCGTAGAACGCCGGAGCCGCCTCCGGGGCGGGGGCGGCCTGAACGATCGGGGCGGACTCTTCGGGCAGCGTCGGGATGGCCGAGCCCTGCGGTGACGGAGCAGGAGTCGGAGCGGGTGCCGGAGTGGTAAATCCGCCCTGCCCGTCGCCGGGTGCGGTGAACCCGCCCTGCCCCTGGCCGGTCCCCGGGGAAGTGAACCCGCCTTGGCCGCCGGGGTCGGCCATCGCCGGGGCCGCTGTGCCGACCGCGGCCGCGATGACCGCGCCGAGGACGCCGAGGGTGAGAGTGCGAGTGACGCCGTGGTCGCCGGTAGTGACCGGCGCGGCGGTGAGGTCGGGATCGAGGCGGCGATGGCGTCCGATGGTGATCGGACCGTTGGAGGGGCCTGGGGTGGCTGTTTTCGGCATGGGGGTAGCGCCTTTCGTTGTGTGCTGGGAAAAGAGAGAGCTTTGGCCGGGTTCGGCCCGGTCGAGCTAGGCGGTCAGCTGATGCGGACGTTGAGAAGGTTCTGCGCGATCAGCGTCCGGCCGCCGATGTCGGTGGTCTGGAAACGCTGCTGATAGATGGTGGGTGCACCTCCCCCCGGCGGGATTTCGGTGAGCGTCACATCGAACAACCCGGCCCCGCTATCGACAATGCGCAGGCAGTGTCGGGTGCCAGCGGGGGTCTGATCGATGGTGGTCTGGATGGCCTGGGGGGTGCCCATGTTCGCCGTGGGGGCGCCGGTGTCGCGGGCCTGGGCGCCGGAGCGCGCGACGTAGAAGGCGTAGTCGTATTTCTTGATGACCCCGGGGCCGCTGGAAAAGTCGCCGGCGTCGCGGCCGGTGGTCACGTTGCCCTTCGTGGCCGAGGGGCAGTCGGCATTGGGGTCGACCGGTGGCGCGGCCGCCGCTGCGGTCGCCGAGGTCGTGGTGTCGGGTTCTGGGGCGATAGCCCGCGGGGTGGAGTCGCCGCCACCGATTCCGCCCAGAGTCACGGCCGCGGTGACCCCGGCAATGATGATCAGTGCGACGAGTGCGCCTGCCGCCAGGGCGGCATTGCGGGTGTTGCGGCGGCGGCCGGGTCGACGTGGAGCGGGTTCGTCGCCTAGCTCGTCGACGGGCGGGAGGTTGAGTAGCGCAGCGTCGTCGGTGACCGGAGCCATCTCGACGGTCGGTGCCTCAGCGACACCCGGGTAGTCGGCCGGGTCCTCGTCGGCTGGCGGGGTGGCGACAGGTTCAACAGGTTCAGTGGTGTCGGTGTTCCAGGGTTCGACGCTGGCCGGGGGGATCTCTTTGCTGCGCTTCATGGTGGTGGTGTCCTGTGGCTCGATTCGGTGGTGTGGGCGGCGGCTTTTGCGGCCAAAGCCGCGCAGATCCAGTCGCTGAGTTGGGGGTGCTGTTCGCGTTCGGTCCACCAGGCGTCGCGGGCGTCGGTCCAGATGTCGGGGCGACAGGTGAAGGACCGCCGCGCCCGGGTGGGTGCGCCGGCCGGGGCCGGTTCGCGGCGGCCCGGTGGGATGCGGGCCGGGGCGGTGCGCAGTGTTCCCCGCGCGCGGGCACGGGTCGCGGCGGTGCCGTCGGCGATAGCGGCCTCGAGCCAGTCCGTCCACGCCGGGTGGTCGTCGAGGGTGTTGGCCCAGGCGAGTTTGCAGGTGTCCCAGAGGTCCTGCGGGCAGGAGAACGATTGCCGGGTCCGGCTCCACTGCGTGCTGTCGGTCATCGTCTGTGTCCCCTAAAAGTCGCGGTGTCGGGTGATGGTCAGTCCCCCGATCCTTGCAACAAGCGAGACGATGACCACACCCACCACGAGCGAAGCCAGGGCCGGGCCGACGCTGATCTGCCACGGCCCGCTGAGGGTGATCGCGGTGATGATTGCGGTGAGGATCAGTCCGGTTGCGGTGAACAGCACTCGCGGGGCGGGGGTGAGAAGGATGAACGCCCACAGCAGCAGCGCGGCAAGCACGGTGGCGAGGATGCTGAGCGCGACCGCGGTACCGGTGTGCGTCGACGGGATCACCAGATGGTGGGTTCCCCAGTAGCTGGCCGGGACCGCGGCGTAGATGCGGGTCAGGACCACTCCGTGGATTAGCCATGTCGCCAGTGCGACGATCACCGCGATGGCCACGGTGCCTCCGGCGAACTTCCCGACCTCGATGCCCGGGTTGATGTCACGCCCGATGTGGCGTGCCCGGTCCGACGGGGAGTCGAGAAACGGTGTGTAGCTGTGCACCGGTTCGGCCTGCGGGGCGGTCTGCGACCACGCCCGGGTCGGTTCCGGCGGCGTGCTGGCGCTCTCGCGGCGGTCGTTGATCGGGTCGCCGCTGTACGGGTCGCGGTAGGGATCACGGGTGTACGGGTCGGCGTTGGGGCCGTAGAACTTGCCGTCGCGTTCATGCGGTGAGGTCATCGCTCCCACCCCATCGGGTCACTCCCGACAGTCGAGCCGGCGGCCAGCCGATCGGCATCACCCACTCGTTCAACGGAGTCTGGTGCGCTCATGCGCTCTGCCCCACCGGAGTTGCGACGTCGACAGCCGACGACTGACCATCGGCCTGGGCGGCGTCGGGGAGCTCACCGTCCGGCTGATCGGCCGTCGTGGAGTCGGGCCCCTTCTTGGATGTGCGTGCCCGGGCCGCGGCCAATGCCGAGTCCGGGCGCAACCCAATGTTGGCCAGCGCCGAGGGCTTGGCCCCGGCCGCCTTGGCTCCCTCGAACGCGGCCAGGACCGCGTCCTCGTCGCGCTCCTGACGTTGCGCCAGAGCCCGCTCCTGCTCCCTGCGGTCGGTGCGGTTGGTCTCGTACGCCGCGACGGCGTCGGACAGATCGGCGATCCGCTGCTCGATCCCGTCGGAGATGATCTCGCGGCGGTACGCCTCCAATGCGCCCGCGGCTTTCGACTTCCCGGCCACTGCGCCTCCCTTCGTTCATCAGGTCTATGGAGCGGCCACACCGCCCATAGACATCTAATGTATCTAATGGTTCTATTGTCAAGGGATTCGCCGATCCGGCGAGTCATTCCGCCGGCCGGGCAGCTGTATCGGCCCCGGCAGAAACCCCCGTTGTCCCCAGCGTCTTTGGCGGTGAGCTCGTTCGAAACTGCGGGCGTGCTCCCAGCGGAATTTGCGGGAGCAAGATATGCCAAAACCCGGGGGTTTGGCTTGCGCCTGCGGCGGGCGGTCGCCAGACTCGGTGGTACGAGTCGCGGCCAGCGCGGCGGCTGGCCGGGTGTGGCGGGTGGTCGGGGGCGGAGACCGCGACCACCAGAGCGCCCCAGCCGGGGCGGTGTGAGACGGAGAAGGGACGGCGATGGGGACACGATCGGCGCGGGGGCACCGCACCCATGTGTCGGGTGAGCCGCGTACCCGTCGTGAGGTGTGGCTCTCGTCGGAGGAGCGCACGGTGATCAACGCTGCGGCGGCGCAGGCGGGGTTGCGGCCGGGTGCCTACATCGCCAGGGAGGCGGTGCGCGCCGCGCGCGCGGACACGTCCGGTCGGGGTGAGTCTTCCGGTGCCGAGGTTGCACCGGCGGCCGGTGTCACCGTGTCCGGTGCGCGGGAAGTTCTCGACGAGGTGCGCCACCTGCGCCGGTTGATGGGCAACGTCGCCGGCAATCTCAATGACGTCGCTCGGCACGCCAACTCGACCGGCGAGCTGGTCGAGCAGTCGGGTGCGATTTTGGATTTTGTGCGCCGCACCAACGAGCGCGTGGACGCCGAGCTGATGGCGATCCTGCGGAGGCTGCGGTGATCGGGAAAGTGGACCGCGGGTGGGATGCGCCCGGCCTGGTGTCGTATCTGATGGGTCCGGGCAAGCACAACGAACACACCCGGCCGACGGTCATCGCGTCGTGGCAGCACGATCCCGGCGCGTTGCAGCCGACGAGGATCGGCGGCGGCGATTTCGATTTCGATCCCGCTGAGCTGGCCGCGTTACGCGCTCATGTTCACGCCCCGGCCGCGGCGGTCGGGTTGCCGCGCCGTCAGCCGGCCGACGGCGAGCCCGGCTACACCAAGCACGGCTATGTGTGGCACACCTCGATCGCCATTCCCGCGACCGACGGCGCTCTCACCCAGGACACGTGGGCGCAGATCGCCCGCGACGTGATGGAGCGGACCGGTATCGCCGCGGCCGACGATCCGGGCGGATGCCGGTGGATCGCGGTGCACCACGGGCGCAGCGCCGAGGGCAACGATCACATCCACATCGCGGCCACCCTGGTCCGCCAGGACACCGGGGCCCGGGTGCATCCGCGCAACGACTACCGCAACCTGCGGTCGGTGATGCGGGAGTGGGAAGACCGCCTCGGGTTGACTGTCACCGCGCAGAACGCCCGCGACGCCGACCGGCCCGCGACGCGCGGTGAGTTCGAGAAGGCAGCACGCCGCGCCGCCGACCCGGACGCGTTCGTGGCCTCGCGGACCGATCCGAGCGAGACGATCCGCGGGCAGCTGCGCCAGGTCGTCGCCGACACTGCGGCCACATCCAACGACACCGAAGAGTTCCTGGCTGGCCTGCGCACCCGCGGCCTGCTGGTGCACCTGCATCACGACCAGGCCGGGGCGGTCGACGGATACGCGGTGGCGTTGCCCGGTGACCGCAATCGTCAGGGCCGCCCAGTGTTCTACGGCGGCGGAAAGCTCGCTCGGGACCTGTCGTGGCCGAAGGTGTCGGCGGAGTTCACCCGCCACGGTGGTGTCGTCGCAGACCGGCCCGCCGCGCGGAGTTGGGGCCTCAGCGCGACCCGACTCGACGGTGCCCGCGAGGTCGTCACCCGCGCCCAGCGGGCGTTCGCCCGCCAGCCCTATGCCGCCCAACGCGACATCGCTGTGGCCGCGCACCGCATGGTCGCCACCTACGCCAAGGTCACCGCCGGTAACCCCGGACCGAACGGCACACCCGATCAGACCGGGCCACGCATCCAATCGGTGTGGACCGGTCACCGATCGTCGCGGGCGGCACGCATGGCCGCACATGCTCGCCACGACACCGGCCGCCCGCTCGCCGGGATCGCCGCCGACCTCAACGCCGCCTCCCGTAACCTCCTCGCGCTCGGTGCACTCGGTGAGGGCGGGCCCGCGAAGACCGCGAGCGTCGCGCTTGCTGTCGCGCTGGCCGAGCTGGTGACCGAGATCGCCGCCTGGCATGACCGCACCGGCTCCCCCGCTGGCGGCACCGCGGCCCGCCGATGCGTGAGTGCGCTGCGCACCCACACCGGGTGGGTCAGCCAGCCGACGGCGGCCACGCCTGCGGCCGTGACGTCGGCGAGCCCTGATCCGCACCGCGCCCCGCCGACGCCGTCGCCGCGGCCGCGGGGAACTCCCGCATCGAGTCCCGGCGCACGGCGCACACCACCCCCTCCCCCCGGACCACAGACAGGACCCCGACGATGACCGCACCCGAGCACCGCACCCACACGATCACCGACGAGCTCGCGCACCTGCGCGAGACACCGCACCTCGGTCTGCCCCGCGAACAGGTCCTCGGCATGGCGATGGCCGCCCGCGCACTCGCCAACGGTATGCGGGCTGCGCGTGAGCGGCGCGGCCGCGCCGGGTGGTCGGACGCCGAGCACGCCGCCCGCCTCGAGCTCGCCGCCGACGCCCACAGCCTCGACCGCCTCACCCCCGCCCAAGCGGAGCAATGGAACCAGCGTGTCGCCGCCGGCGACATCACCACCCACCACCATGGCCCGTCGGGAATGACCATCTCCTTCGCCGACCTCGACGACCACACCCAAATCGTGCAAGCAACCCTCGACAACCGCACAGTGACCGTCGCGGCCGGGTCAGCCGACATGGGTGCACGTGTGCGGTCCTGGCTGGCTGAGTCCCCCAGCCACGACAGCCTCAACGAGCTACGCGACGTCGCCCGCGACATCGCCGACGACAAGGCGCGCGTCCACCTCGACAACTCCCGCGCCGAGGCCGCCACCGCAGCGGCAGACGAGCACACCGAAACACGCGGACGCGACGACGCTGAGGCCCAGGAGCGCCGCGAGCTCGCCGACCGTCTCGGTGACCGAGTGCCCGACCGGGTGACCGGCCACCCGTCATGGGCGCGCGCGGAGAAGCAGTTCGCCGACCTCGTCGCCGCCGGCGCCGACCCCGACACCCTCACCGATGCCGTCGCCGGTCTGCGGTTCACCCAGCAGGTGCGCTCCCCCGCCGGCCTGGCGATGTGGCAGATGCGCAAGACCGCGGCCGGGCAACCCGGGCCCAGTGACGAAGACACCGCCCGCCGCGAAGCCGCGACGGAATGGCTCACCACCGAAGCCCGCGACACCCCCGCCGATCGGGCCCGCGCCACACGCCTCATCGGTCAGTTCGACGACGCATTCGACGCACAACTCGCCGACAAGTACCCCGGCCTGTTGTCGGTCGACGACGCACACATCGCCGACCACATCGCCCGCGCCGACACCAACACCGACGCCGCGGCCGAACACGACGAGACTGCCCGCGTCGACGAACAAGCTCTCGCCACGATCGCCGCACCCGCAGTCGACGACACCCTCGACCGCGGCACCGAGCGCGCCGACATCGCTCTCGAACACGGCCAGAGCGTCGACCACGAACACACCGCCGCCGACGAACGCGACCTCGCCGAAAATGCCGAATCCGACCGAACCCGCCACGCCGCCGATCACCTCACCGACGAACGCGCCGCCGAACGCGCCGCCGCCGCACCCTCACGCACCGCCGACGGCAACGCCGTCCGCACCGCTAACCCGCGGCCGCGCCGCGGCGGACCAACACGCGCACCACAGCAGAACACCAACCGCCGTGCCCGAACCCGCTAACTCCCTGACGTTTCGCGGGCGGCTAGCAGTCGCGGTGGCACTCGTCGTCGCATATCTCCTTGCCTTTGGCCTCGGGATCTTTGCATCGGTGGCGGCGCTTCGCGGCGCCGACCTGAGTATCCCGAGCAGCGCCGACGGTGGTCCGGTCTCGTACGACTGGACCTATGTCACTGTCGAGATTTGCCTAACGATGATCGCGGTCGGGCTCGTCGTGGGGGCGGCAGAGCTCACCGCTGGTGGCGGGTTCCGGTGGCCGGGCGGTGACATCGCACACCGAACCTCGCCGGTAGGGCCGGTGGTGATCGTCGCGACGATCGCGGTCTACGCCCTCGCTCTGGTCTCAGCGCAGCTCATTCAACAAGCGATGCTCGCCCACGGCGCGGGCCTGCCCGCACCCGAAACCCGCGCCGGTACCCCAGTGTCGGCGGCGATGATCCTCGCCGCTCACGCAGGGATCGGTGAGGAGATGATTGTTGTGGCCGGTCTGGCCATGGCCGTCGGTCTGTTCACCCGCCGCGCTGTCATCGCGCTACCGATCCTGATCGCTGCCCGGCTGGCCTATCACGTGTATTACGGCTGGGCGGTCGCCGCTCTCGTTCTGTGGGCGGCAGTGTCGGCATACATCATCTGGCGGTGGCGGTCGTGGACTATCCTCACCGGGTTCATCGCACTGCACATCGCCTGGGACGCACTCATTCACTGGGATCTCTGGGCAAACGGCTACGCCATCCTCTACCTCTTCGGCGTCCCCGCTGTCGCTGTCCTTGTGGCCTGCTTCATCGTCGACCGGCGGTGGTGGGCGGCCCCGTCAGCGAGCTCCGAACCCGAGCTCGGTCGAGTGCGCACTTCGCCTATCTCCGCCCCCTGACCGACGCCGACTACGGTCAACATCATGGACAAGCGACGGTTGGAGGTGCGGGTGCTCGCCGCCGTCGACCGCGTCGTCAACGGCTGCCCGGTCGAGGACGACTACACCGAATGCAAGGCCACATGGCCGGATGATTATCGCAAGTCCGCGCGCCAAATCGCAGCATTGTGCAACGCGGCCCGCGGGGCAGAAGCATTGTGGATCATCGGTCTCGACGAGCGACGTAAGAGGGTCGAGGACGCGGGCTCCGTCGAGCTGGCCAACTGGTGGCCCCAGCTCGAACGCTGCTTCGACGGCGTTGCTCCCGCGGTGCAGACCCTCAACGTCGCAACGGCCACAGGCGATGTCACCGCACTGCTATTCGAGACGGACCGCTCCCCCTACGTACACCTGACAGGCCACAACCACCCACAGCGAGAGGTTCCGTGGAGAACCGCGACTGGCACCTCCTCGGCGACCCGTGCGCAGCTCTTAAGTCTCCTTGTCGCGACCGCGGTAACACCCCAGTTGGAGTTGATCAGTCCGCAGGTCACCTGCATTGCAGAGAGAGTGACGTTCGAGGCGGACCTGTTCATCTCTGCCAGAGAGCAAGCGATGCTCCCGAACCACCGGTGGTCGCTCACCATCTCCTGCGACGAGTGGGATAGCGACGGGTTGGAGCCACTGCGGCCGACCCTGCACGTCAACAGACTCGGCACCGACGAGGAAGGCCCGGGTCTGCGGGTGCTCGACCACTCCGGGATCTACGTCAACGGGGCAGGGCGGGTTCATCTGCGGGCGGAGCTCAGTCCTCAGGACTTTGAGACGGTTTGGCCTCCAGAGCACCGGCGGACGTTCGAACGCCAAGCGTATCTGCGGATCGCGCTGGACATGCCTGTAGATGGGCGGGACCGAGCCGCCCACGCTGCTGCGACCCTCACCTGGGTCAACACTGGAACAGTCGGCGGCCTCTGGCGTGAGCGATAGCGGTAGTGCGGATGCGCGCAGTGGCGCTCATCTGGCAGCGGACGTCAGCGGTTCGGTTGGTGGGGGTGCATCGGGGGGCGTGATCTACCGTGACGTTGTCGCGTCCGCGCGACAAGCGGGTCGAGACCAGGGGGTCACGTGACAGATGGAGACCGTCCAGACGAAGACGGGCAGGCAGCCGAGACGCCCTCGGACGGCGGCATTCAATTTCCGTCGGGTCTCAACGACAGCTACCTGGAGGCGGCCCGCCAGAAAGCCCCCTTCATCGGCGAACTTCGTAGACGTTGGTACGACCTACCGTTTCTCGCTCTCGACGCAGCGCTGAGGTCGTGGCCCCAGCGGCTAATGCCGCAATCAGTTCGCCGACGTCTGGGGCAGTGGCGGCGCGAGCTTACCAGATTCAACGACCACGACCGGAACAAAGCATGGGACCCGGCGGACCCCATGCACAACGTCACTGTTCCTGGCGACGAGCACGTCACCGTTCCCGCGATTTGGGTCGTCGAACTGTTTCCACCGAGCGCGACACCGGACCTGGCGACGCTGTACGAGACCTTCCCGCCGATGATGGTCACGTTCGGCGGCGGCAGTGTGGCGGACTATCTCGCCGACACCCGCGGCGGCTCCGGTCACTGGTCGCGGCTCCAGGAAGTTGACCGTTACCGACGCCCCGATTTCGCTTCGGGAGTCGAGCTCATCTCAATGCAGATCGGCACAGGGCTTACGGCAGTCGTGGGGCGGTTCCGGCTCACCGTCGCCGCTGCGACGCAGCTGGATAACGAGTGGCACCGGCAGCACGAACCCGAGCTCCGGAGAACAGACCACGGGCGAGTGGCGGACTCGCGAGAGTTCGCCTTCTACAACCAAACTCAGCGTGCCCGCCGGCAGCTCCATGACGAGGCACGGCGGTGGATGGGAATTAATTGCGGCGGCTTTTTCCACAATCTCGGCACGCCTCAGCCGCTGATCGATGTGTTGCTCCTGGAGCTGCACGACCCCACGCAGGAACGCGGCGAGGACAGAATTCTCCGCGGTCTCGGCCTATCGGAGGTCTACGCGGTCATCGAGTCCGATCAAGTGCCCAAGCTCGTGTTGGCGCGAAGCGGCCGCCAGCAGACCGACAACATCCTCAGTAAGAACACGTGGGCCCTGTGGGGCAACCGGACTGCGGCTGGCGCAGTAACCGACATGCACTATGGAGGTACGCCGGGCAGCGCCGACGCTGTCGCTTATCGAGCTGCTGACCAGATGGAAAACCTGATACTGGCAATGGCCGTCGACCACATGGTTGACGCTCTTCGCGGTCGCTACACCAGTGCTCGGGACACAGCCGGGCAACACAACGCTTTCTCTCCAAAGCAGCTCTCCGACTTACGCCAGGACATGCTCAGTCTCAGCCTTGATCTCTCGACCACTGCCAGGGAGATGAGGGAATGGTGGGACTCGCCGAACGTCGCCGTCCCCCAGTTCACGTTTCGCTTCCTAGATGAGGACGAAGAACGATTTGATTTCACCGAGCGCCTTCGCGACTCGCAACTTCGCTCCCTCGAAGACCTTGTCGCCGCGGAATCAGCTCTCCGCGAGATTCTTACGACCGTCGCAACGCTGGGTGCTGCCCGCGCTGCTCACCGAACCGGTCGAATAGCTCTGGGTGTGTCGGGGCTCAGCTTGACGACAACACTGCTGCTCAGCAGGCCTGGAATGGACTCCGTCATAGCGGTCGTTGTTCGGTGGCTAGTCGAGAGATAGGCGACGACCGCCGGTGAGGTTGTGTAGCGCGGCTCGGGATCGTCGCCGCGGTCGCAAGTGCGGTCCTGGGGTGAGTTGTTGGTTTGGGGTATGGGTGGCGGGTGTGGCCGGAGACTCGGCAGGTGCTGCGGGGCTGGGGAGCCCACGGACCTTCCGCGCTCTCGATTCCGGCCACACCCACCGCGCCACCGTGTGGTCCGGTCGAGACTGGGAGTAAGACAACACGGTGGCGGGTTCAAGGGGTGCCCGGTGCTTAGCCGGCGACGGCGCGGAGGCCCGGCGCCGTGGTGGGCAGGTAGCGGCGGTCGTGCGAATTGGGTGGGCTGTGCTTTTCCGGGGTGCACGCGTGAAAGGGGCCGCCGGCACCGGTGAGCACACCCACGTGGTGGTCGAAGTGGTCACGCAGATACCCCGACAGCGCGGATGCGCCCTCGGCGGCGGCGACGAGCTGCTGGGCGCGTAGCGCCCACAGCCGGGTGATCGCCTCGGGGTGAAGATCCCATCGGGAGCACCACCGTGTTCCCCCGCCACCGCCGGCGGCGACCTTGCGCTCGCACCAGTCACTCACGTTGGCCATCACCCACGGCCGGAGTACGTCGAGCACAGGAGGGCCATTGTCGACCGCGGAGAGCACCTCGGAGGTCTCCTCCTGCCCGGTGCCCGCGTCGGTCGCAGCGTCATCGGTGGCCACGGTGACGGGTTCGTCGGCAGTCTCACCGAGTGCGGCCAGTGTCGATTCCAGCTGCGCCATGCCTTCGGCCTGGATCTCCGCCTGGGTAGCCACATCGGCGAGCTGGGCCCGCACCGCGGCGAGCGCGTCGCGCAGATCGGCGATATCGCGGTCGCTATCACTCACAGCCGCCACCCTTCCCCTCGATTGGTCATCACGGGCTCTAGACCGCACTGAGGCGGTGACGCAGACGCGCACCGAGCGGGTTGTCGTCGCCGAGTTCGCGGATCGCGGTATCGCGCACCGTGGCGGTGTACTCGCGGGCGTGCTCTGTGATGGCCGCGGCGTTGTCGGTCTCGCGATACCACGGGAGCAGGTCGAGCAGGACCGGCCGCGAACCCTGACGAATGAGCAGGGCGTGGTTGCGGCTCAGACCGGCGACCTCCTCGAGCGGCAGGATCGGTTCGCGGACCTGGCTCCGGTTTTTCGTCTTTCCGCCAGGGCCGATACTCAGCGATTCTTTCCACACCTCGTGGGTGCCGACGAGGTCGCTCACCATGCGGGCGTCGTCGACGTTCTGTAGGCCAGCGCCGATGATGCGGCAGGTCGATGCACCCCACATCGCGGCCATCCCCTCACGGCCCCACACGCCCATGCCTTGCTGGTAGGACTGCAAGATCACGTCCACGAGAATGCCTTTCGACCCCAGGTGCGACGCTTTGGCGGGCAGGTCGGGGATACGGCAAATGTTCGCAGCCTCGTCGAGGACGATCACCGGCTCTGGGCTGATGCGCCCACCGGACGCCGACGCCGCGAGGTCGCCGAGTTTGAAGATCTGATCGACCATCGCAGCGACCACCGGGCCCGAGGACTCCGCACCCTCCTGAGTCATCAGATACAACGTCGGTGCGTCCTTCTCCGCCGGGGCGAACAGCGTCCACAGATCCAGTTCGGGGATCTCGCGGGCGGGTGGGTTCTCCCACGTTTCCGGTGGGGTGACCCAACACAGATCGGACTCGTCTTGCAGCGACTCCAGCGCCGCCGATGCCCCACCCTGGATACCGCCCAACGTTTCCTGCGGGAGTCCCCACTGGGCTTCCAAGGCGCGGGCGTGCCGGTGCAGGCCATGCTCGCGCAGCAGCTCCACCGGTTCGGCCGAGTATCCGTCAATCCACTCGATGACATCGCGCATCGACCGGCCCGCGACGGCGGCCGCGAGCAGGGTCCGCGACAGCATCTGCTTGGACGAGGAGTCGAAGAAACCGGAGTTACCGCCGTCGGAATTGTTGGTCCCGACCGCGGCCATGAAGTGAGTGGCGACCCGCTTGGCCGACTTGTAATCGACCACGGCGGACAGAATGTTCCACCACCACATCTGGTCGACGAACGCGATCCGGCCCGGGTCGTAGGCGTAGATCGGTCCGACCTCTTTACGCAGGGCGGCGGTCAAAATCCACAGATCCGGTTTGTTCGAGGTAGCCACCACCGCGCCACGGGCGGCGAGGATGCGTGGCACCGCCTGTGAACTGGTCTTATTCGACCGTGGACCCATGATGATGAGTGTGAAGTCCTCCAGGGTTTTGTAGACCCGCTGCCCGCCTTTGGTGGTGCCCTGGCGTCGGACGACGCCGATGGCCATCGCGACGTCCTCAGCGGTGAGACCCGAGCGGGCCGGATCGTCATCGCTGAGACCGCGCAGTTCCGCGCCCTTGTCGATCGCCCCGGCACCCATAACGTCGTCGAGGTCGCTCGCGTCACGCAGCTTGCGGTCGGCGGGGCTTTGCGACCACCACGAGCGGGTCACGTATGCCCCCACCGCGGCGGCGATGAGAACCACGACCACAACGGTGACCGGCAGCCAGGTCGGCCACCCCAGCATGTTGTGGCCGATGATCGCGACACCAATCGCGGCCATGACCGCCAGACCGGCGAAACCCATTGCTTGCATCTGCTTGTCGGTCGACGAGTTGTCGCTCATGCCACCGACCCCCGCTGCGCCTGGGTCGCATCCTCGGTGGCCGCCAACAGGAGCACACGGTCGGCGATGACATGTCCGAGTGCGGTGTCGTCGGTGTGGACAATCACTGTCGATGACCGCGCGCCGCGCACTTCTCGCCACACCCCGTTCCCGCCGGCGTCGTAGCCGCCAGTGGGTCGGGTGGGTCCGGTGATCGCCGCGGCCACCGACAACAGAGTCCGGCCGGCGAGCGCGGCGGCATAGCGCACGAGATCGCGGTCAGGGGCCAGGTCACCGGCGGCGGCCGCGACGCACAGGGCGAGGTCGTCGTCGCCGTCGGCACCGAGCAGCTCGACGATGGTTGGGATGGCCCCGGCGTCGAGGATGTGGGCGACGGTCACCGGTGGCCACCCGACGAGAGCGGCGGCGTGCAGCGCTCCGGTCAGGACCGTGGCGGCGTCGGGGATCGCGAACCGCAGGGCCGAGGGCAGATCGCGGGTGAGGTGATCGGCCGCGGTCGCCGCGATCGACTGATCGGCGCATACGTCGAGCAGGGGCCACCAGGCCCGCCGGTCGGCCGACCCCGCGGCGGGGTCGGGGCTGATGACCGTTGCGTTCGGGGCCAGGCGCAGGTGGGCGGCCAGAGCGGTGCGGGTGGGGGCCACCAGCACCGTCGGGTGATCAAGCGACGTCGGAGTCTGCACGGGTCGTTCCTTTCGTATCGAAGCTCGCGGTCACGCCGTTCCAGGCGGTGTCGGTGTTGTAGAGGGCGGCTTCTGCCGGGTCGAACTCCATGACCACCGGAAGTCCCATGCGGGCACCGGATTTCACGAGGTACTTGCCGCGGCCCGGGTGGCGCTGCCCGGGAACCCACGTCGGGGGTGCCGACCAGCTGGTGACCATGGCCCGTTCCCGGCTGGTGAACGGGGTCAGCTCGTGCAGGCGCTTCATTTCCTCGCCATCGAGGCCGCCGAGGACCTTGATCGCGTTACGCGCGGCCATACCGCGGGCCTTCGCGCGGTCCTCGACGGTGGCCAGAGCGTCCAGGTCAGACAGCGAGTGCGTCGACTGCGCCGACACAATCCCGCGGTGGCGGTTGAGGCGGGTCATGCGGTCGGTCTTCTCGACCAGTCCCGGACCCGCCCGCAGGCCACGCCACAGCTCATCTTGGGGTTGAAAGATGTTGCGCCGGTTGCCCGATGCCTGCTGGGCCTCGATGACCGCCGCACCCCACGTCCAGGAGCAAAGCATCGCCGCGCCCACGACGTCGTCGCCGTCGTCCTCGATCGCCGACAGCGACAGCGACACCGCCGGAAGGTCCTTGGTGACCTTGATCGTCGACGGCCGATCGAACATCCCCTTGATGGGGCCGTTGTCCGAGCACAGCAGGTGCAAGGTATTGCGGAACTCCCGGATCTCACGCTGATACGTCATGTCCTCGACACCGCCAACCGCCGACGGGACGGCCATGATCTTGCGCAGCGCGTCACTGCCATTGTCGAGGGCACGCAACACATCCGGGATGGTCGGTTCCTCGTCGCCTGCGGCGTCGTCGGCGATCGCGGTGGCCGTGCCCAGCAGCAGCCGTTCGGTCGGGGTCAGCTCCGCTCGACCGACGATGGCCAGCAGCGACTCCAACAGCGCCAAGCGGCGACTGTTGGCCAGCGATTCGAGCTGGTCACGCTCAGCGCCGGTGATACCGGCGATGACGGCGACCAGTGGGCCGCGGTCGAGCGGATTGAGCGAGTGCAGGCCACGACCGATGCGGAACACCTCACCGCCGATCGCCCCGACGAGCGGGGTGTATTCGTCCTTGAGGTCACCGGGGATGATGCCCATGAACCCGAACCCGACCAACCCCATCAGCAAGCGTTTGAGGAACGACGACTTACCAATACCGGGCTGGCCCTGAACCCAGATCCCGGTGTTGGTCACCAGGCCATCGACAAGCCACTGCGCCGGATCGAGGCCGATCGGCTCCGCGGTGTGCAGGTTGCGGCCGATCGGCACACCACGCACCCGGGCACCACTGGGCGCGGGGAACGGATAGAACCCGGGCATCTCCGCGGTCGTCGACTGCCACCACGCGCCGGGCTCGACGTTGGCCGCCCACCCACCGAACGGGCGCCGGAACCCCTTGGCCGGTGGCCGCGGCCCCAGGGCCGCGTTGAGGACGTCGAACGGCAGGTCGGTGGGGATGTCGTCGAACGACACCTCGCCGGGCGTATCAGCGACCGCGTCGGGATGCGGACCCAACCCGATCGCCCGGAGGATCTTCTGGCCCATCGACACCCGTTCGGCCTCAACCGCCACGGCGACGTCGACGTCGGGCAGATGAGACGGCCGCTCAGCGACCGCCTCAATAATCGAATGCGTTCCCATACCTATGCTCCCCACCGGTCAGCGGCGTTGCGCGACAACCCCGATGCGGGATCGACCCCCACGCCGAGTGACGCCATGAATGTGGCTTCTTGGGCCTTGCGGGCGCGGCGCCAGCGGCCTTTGCTCTGGCCCTGGCGTTCCTCGGCGTCAGCGCACGCCGCGGCCAACGTCGTTTCGTTGCGCACCGTCGTGGTCAGGTAGAACGTGAACCGGCCCAAGCCCGCGCCCAACGACTCCTGCTGCGCCGCCCGACGGGTTTTCACCCGATCGTCGTGCTCGCGTTGGGTTTCGTCCTTCTTCGTCTTCTGCGCCCAGATCCGGCGGAACACACCGGCGTTGACCTCCGACTCCACCTTTTTCGACGCCTCCGCCGCGCTGTAGGGGCGGTAGATCATGCACAGGCGGCGGTGATAACGGCCCGGGGCCACCAGCGGCAGCAGCGACCGGTACCGCACCACACCGTTGGGTGGGGCGGTAAACACCCACGACACCGAATAGCCCGAATCGTGGGCGTACACATCAGGATTGGACCCCTCGGTGCGCAGCGGACCAGCGTCCTTCCAGTGCCACAGCTCCTCGGTCTCGTCGAGCTCGGTCGTCCGGATCGCCGGGTCGAACGCCGCGCGCAGATACCGGATGAGCCCGGCCCGGGTCATCCGCCCCATGACCGTCATCCCGCACGAGGCCAGCGACGACTCGAATCGCGGCAGCATGTTGACGACCTCGGCCGCGCCGCGCTGCAACGTCTCCGGGACCGGTGTCGCCTTAGACAAATTGAAGTTGATCGTCACCAGGCAGGTCACCTCTGCGGTGCGGGCCCGGGACTGGTTGACCAGCCGCTCGAGCACGCCCCGGCAGAACTCCGGTGCGCTGGTGTTCTTCTCGAGTCGGTCGAGGGTGTACGCCCGCTGGTTCATCCCGCCCGCGGGCGCGGTCTCGGTGATGAACGCCAGCGAATCGACCAGCGGCATGTGCCCCAGCTCGGCGAGCAACCCACCGAAGTTCGTCACCCACGTCAGGGCGTCGGCGTCGTCGGCCAGGGTCAATCCGACCGGCGCAACGAGTAGCGGCGCGGTCAGAAGGCCGGTCTGGCGGTTCCAAATCAGCGCCTGGGTGCCGCCGCGGCCGTCTTCAACCTCGATCGGGCATAGCGGGGCCAGTGGGCCGGGCAGGTTCTCGCCGCGCGGGAATTCCTCGAGGGTGTCGTCGGCGTAGGCCGATGCGTTCCCCGCCCCGGCGAAACGGAGATAGAACGCCGTCGCAGCCACAATGGTGCGACCTGACGAGGTCACGGGGATCACGGCGAGCACGATCACGAGGAAGGCGAGTACTGCGAGCATTCCGGTGAAGGCGAGGTTGCCGAGCATCGGCGAGAACGCCACCACCGTCACCGCGATGAGCACGATGATCGTCTCGCGGGTGCCGAGCTTGCCGATACCGAACCCGCGGGCCCGTCGGTAACCGGAATATCCGGGGTTGGTTGTCATCGCTGAATCTCCTGTCGTGCAAAGGATGTGCCGCGCACGGGCACGGTGGTGTGGCGGTCGTCTCGGTGGTCGGTCATTGCATGTCCGGTCCGGTGGTGTCGGCGGTTTCGGTCATGCCGTCGGCCATGCCTTGGGCCATACCGGTGACAGAGTCCCCGGCCGAGCTGATCGAGTCCTTGGCCACCATTGCCGCCGCGACGTAGGGGTTGCCGCCGGATTCCGCTGCGACAGCGCCCATCTCGCCGCCACCAACACCCCCGGCGGCGGCACCTTCGCCGCCGGCACCGCTGCTCACGGGGACCCCACCGTCATCGCCGCCGGAGATACCGCCCGCGGCGTCGGGGGACTCTGGGCCGACGTCGGAGCCGCCGAGATCGGCCACGTCCGCACCGCCGCCGACCTCGGCGCCGCCAGCAGACTCGCCGCCGGAGCCGTCCCCCCCGGAGCAGCCACCGCTTCCGGGGCTGTTGCCGGGGCTCGGGTCGGCCTCGGGGCCGGTCGTCGACGACTGCGGGCCGGTGGCGTCCATGTAGTTGGATTGGCCATCCCCACCCGACGAGCTGAACGAGCTGAGCATGTCCCCGCCGAGCTGCGCGGCGAGCCCCATGCCGCCGGTGATGCCGGCAAGCGCTGTACCCGCGGACCCGCCGCCGGCAATGGCTGGGGAGATGAACGCGAAGAATTTGAGCATCGCCGGTAGCGCGAGCATGGTCAGGGCTATGACCATCAAGCCGACCATCACCGCCGACAGCGAGTGCTCGGTGCCCATTAGCTTCCATCCGAGGGAGTACATGATCGCCGCGGCGGGCTTGTAGAGCACCAGGGCGATGAGCATCGCACAGATCCGGGGGAACCACTGGCGCCCCCACGACGACAGTTGGCCGGCGGCAGCGAAGATCAGCATCGCGTAGAGGACGACGATTCCGGCCTGGCGGGCGAAGCCGAACAGCCACTGGATACCGGCGAGGACGGCGGCGACGATGCCGAGCAACAACACTCCGCCGGGGTTGTGCAGGGTGGCGATACCCAGCATCTGCTGCATCTGCGGGCCG
Organism: Gordonia sp. 852002-50816_SCH5313054-c; assembly: GCF_001665925.1. Classification (NCBI taxonomy): domain Bacteria; kingdom Bacillati; phylum Actinomycetota; class Actinomycetes; order Mycobacteriales; family Gordoniaceae; genus Gordonia; species Gordonia sp. 852002-50816_SCH5313054-c. The sequence goes on along the minus strand of NZ_LZTE01000038.1, from coordinate 50,549 downwards.
AACTGGTCAGCACCGTCGGCGGTGACCTGTCGGGCGAAGTCGTCACCGGCGTGCATGGCACCGGCGAGGATCGTCGTCGACAGCGACGCAATCAGCACGAACTTGATCGCCCCCATGCCCAGCTCTGCGGCGGGGCCGGGGCGGCGGGTGAGCACCATCGTGATCGCCGAGCCGATGATGCCGAGCGCGATGATCATCATGACCACCGTCTGCACAGCGCGGCTGCCGGTGAGCGCCAGCCCAGAGGTGACGTCGATCGAGCCGACCTTGAGCCACCACGTCATCGACAGTGTCAGCAGGTCACCGGCGAACTTCCCGATCGACTCACACGCCTGCGCGAACCAGTTGTCGAGTTCCTTCTTGGCCGCGGAAACGGGATTCAGCTTGTCCCAGTCCACCTTCCTAGTGACGTCACCGGCACCGGGGGTGACCGTCCCGCCCTGGGTGAGGCGTTGGAACCGGCCATTGCTGTCGTACTGCATCGGCTTGGACTGCTCCCACCCCTCGGGTTTGTCGCAGACCGGGATCTTGTTCTTGGCAGTCGCGCAGTCGAGCACACCGTCGCTGTTGAGCAGGCCCTTGTGGTCGGCGTCGAGCGAGCCCGGCGCGGTCGCCGCGACGCCGGCGAGCTTGCCGGTGGAGTCGTAGATGTAGCTGGTGAACCCCTTGGAGTCATCGGCCCCGCCATGGGTTGCGCAGTCACCGAAATCGGGGTGCGTCGCGCACTGGATTGAACTGAACCCGGGATGGCCGTCGATCGGCGTCAACCATGACTTCTGCTCGCTGGTCAGTGGGCCGGGATCGGCGGGCACCCAGCCCTTGGTGGTCGCTGGGTCGGCGGCCGCAGACCCAGCGAACGCCGACAGGAGGACCGCCATGGCACCCAATACAGCGGCCAGGGAGGTACTGAGACGGGATGCGCGGCCGGTCATCGCAGGCTCCGGTCGGTGAACTGGTGCCAGGCCGGGTCGCCGGTGATTGTGGCGGCGGGGATCGGGTCGGCGGGGCTTTCGTAGTAGTTGGGCTGGTACTTCCAGTCACCGGAGATCCAGACCACGGTGAGACGGAAGACGTTGTACTGGCCGTCGGCGGTCGGGGTCGCGATGTCATAAGTGGCGGCCTGGTCGTCGTACGGTTCGTAGGCCCGCCACGCGAACGCACGAGGCAGCACCTGGTTGGTGTCGAGGCTGGCTTGCAGCCGTGATGCTTGCGCCCGGACCTCGTCGCGGTCGCTGTCGTCGCCGAGGACCTGGTCGGCGATGATCTGCTCGGTGCCCGACAGGGAATACACCCGAAACGGGATTTGCAGCGCCGCGATGAGCGCACCGTCGGCGGTGTGGGCGAAGCCGCGGGCGAGGACACCTTCCTGCACTCGTGGGCCGGCGGTGTCGGAAAACGGCAGCTGGACCGGGCCGACCTGCAACCACGTGATCGGCCTGGAGGTCACCGTCGATGTCGAGGGAGCTGCGTCTGGTGCGGGCACCGGTCCCCCACCAGGCGCAGCGTTGCGGCCGACGCCGCGGGTGGCCACGACGACCACCACCGCGATGAGGGCCAGCACGACGACGACGATCGCGATGACGGCGGCTCGGTGGCCACGGCGGTGACCAGTGTCGGGGGGCTGCCGGAATTCGGGGCTGGTGAAACTCATAGCGGGTCGTCCTTGATCAGAAGCGGGTGAACGTGGCGGGCAGCGGGGCGTCTGGCAGCGGCGGGCTGTGGGAGTCGAACTGGTCGCTGTAGCGCCAGTCGCCGCCCTCCCAGATCAGTGCCGACCGGGAAAACCGCACCTGGTCACCGGGTGTGCGCGGATAGGCCAGGTAGACCGTGGCGTGGTTGTCGGCGAACGCCGACACCCGAAACGCCACTGGTGCTGAGGCGAACTGCGCGATGACCGACGGGTCGGGTTGCGGGCCCGCTGCGCGGGCGGCGACGAGCTGGCTGCGAGTGGCGTCGCTGACGTCGGTCTGTGCGTCGACGACTGCCTGGTAGTCCGGGGAGAACGCCAGCCGGAACGCGATCTGCGCCGCCGCGAGGACCGCGCCCTGCGGGGAGTTGGAGTACCCGCCGGTGACCGCGCCGTTGATCCGCGTCGGGCCGTCGGTCGCCGAAAACGGTAGGGGTACCCCATCGACCCGTTGCCACGAAATGCCTTGCGGTGCAGCGGTCAGATAGTCCGGGTCGGCCGGTGTACGGGTGCGGTGCGGGATCTGCGGCACCAGCGACCCCTTCGCCGTCGTCGGCGCCCCTGACGACTGGCCGAGCGCTCCACTGCCCGGGGTGGTGTCGGAGCTGCACGAGTGCAGCAGCGCAGCCATCACCACCCCGGCTACGACCAGTGCGGCGATGATCACCTTCCCCCGGCCGTCGAGGCGGTGGCGGCGGAACTCTTTCGTTGTCATCGCCATCAGCGGTGTCCTTCCTTCGTCATCACAGGTGTTGGGTGGTCAGTCGGGGATGCCTGCGGAAAGCAGGAGCCCGCCGATCGTGGAGGCAGATCCGACAAGCAGGCACGCGGCCCATATCCAAATGCTGGATTCCAAAGCGGTTTTCGCGACCGTCGAGCGGCCCTTGAACCCGACGATCATCAGACCCATCACAACCATCCCGCCGAGGACGGCGGCGATACCGAACCCCGTCAGGCAGTAGCCGACGATCTGGGTGGAGAACTGGTCGAGGTTTCTCGCCGAGTCCTTTTCCGAGCCGCCGAACTTCTCCCAGTGGATCTGGCCCTGCTCAGGAGTGCCGAACTTGATCTCGTTGTCCCCACCAGAGGAGTCCGGGTCGGTCGACGGATCGGGGGCCGTGGCACCCGATGACGGGGCCGGGCCGGTCGACGGACCGGGGACGCTCGGTGCGGCGGGGTCGGCCCAGGCCACCCCGACACACGGCGTGGCGAGTAGACATGCCGTGAACCAGACCGCGATCGCTGCCGCGGCCCACCGTCGGAAGCCGCCCATCAGCTGAACATGTCGAGCAGGCCGGTGAGGCAGCCAACGCCGATAATGCCGCCGAAGATCCACGGGAAGTGGCTCACAGCGTCTTTGGCGAAATTTGACCGGCCGCGTGCGCCGATGATCATTCCGGCGAAGACGAACAGTCCAGCGCCCACGGCGAGGACGTAGATGAAAGTCTTGACCATGCCGAGGATCTGATCGACGCCGCGCTGGGCCTTCTCTGGCAGCGGGACTGGCTTGGGGTCGGGGAAGTTGCCGTCGGCCACGGTGATACCGCTGTGGGGTCGGTGGGCCTCCCACAGGGTGGCGGCGTGGGTAAGGGTTTCCAGTGCGATGGACATGCGTGTTCCTTGTCTTTTCAGGAGGTCCGGCGCAGACCATCTGCGCCGGTCGAGTCGAGTGCGGTGTAGCGGGCCTGGGGAGGCGGCCCGTGTGATGCCGACCGCGACGGGGGCGCGTCAGGCGCCACCGACCAGTGGTCGGCGCCCGTCGCCGGCGGCGGCGGGAAACTTGGTGCCCGCGACGCGGCAGGGGCGCTAGGCGCGGCTGACTGCACCGACGTGGGTGCCGCAGCCACCTCGGCGGGCGCCTCCGGGGCGCTCGGCGCGGTGTCCACCGGATGAGTGGCGTCGTCGCCGTTGTTCGGTTCGGCGCTCAACACGGTGGTCACCGCGGCGAGCAGGTCCTCCCGACGCACACGAGCGGCCATCGCCCAGCGAGGCGGGGCATCGCCCAGCACGGCGTCGCGGGCGGCGGCGGCCGGATCGGCCACTTCGCGCAGCGGTGCGAGCCACGGAATCCACACCACGGCTGCGACATTCGGTTCGAGCATGTGCGCGCGGTCGCGGACCGCGGCGGGTGCCTTCTCGGCGCAGTCGGCGACGATCACCACGACCGGCGGCGGGTCGAGGGTTGCCGCGGCGCGGGTCACCGCGGCGAGCTGGTGGGCGACCGAACGGCAGACCAGGACGTCGGCGGGCATCCCGGGTACCCACACACCGGCGTCGGGAACGCCGAGCAGTCCGGCGACGACAGTGGTCCCTACGCCCCCGGCCACGCCGGCAATCACTGGTGGGCGCATGCGGGTCATCGGGTCACCACCCCGCATCCGTGCTGGCCGTCGTCGGTGACCGACCACCCCGCGCTGTCGCGGGTCATCGTCACCACGGCGACCGGATGCCGGTCTGGCACCGCCCTGTCGGCGGTGAATGTCTGGGTGACCGTGACCACCCGCACCGCGAAGGAGGCGGTGTCGGCGGGGCGTTCCTCGCTCCCGATCGCCACGGTGGTCTGCGCGCGAGCGTGGACACGGGCCAGCGATGTCCAGTCCGCGTCGGGCGAGCCGATCGGCGGTGTCGCGGTGATTCGCTGCGCACACCGTTGCGTCATCAGCGGTGTCGACCGCACTGCGGCGTCATACGGGCTGCGGTCGGTGACGGTGTCCCAGCCGAACCAGATCCGGGCTGCGGCCAAGGCCACCGATGTCGGATCGGCGCGGTTGGCGGCGACCCCGTTCGGCAGCGTCGGCGGAATCGGCGGCGGGGTCGGGTAGGTCGCCGACCGTCCCGGCCAGGACTGCACCGACGGCGCAGTAAACGGTGGCAGCGATACCGTCGCCACCGACGGTGAGGTCGTCGAGCTCGTGGTGTCGTCAGCACCCGAGCACGCGGTGAGAACGGCGGCCGCAGCCGCCACCCCCACCACTGCACTGAGAACGTGAATGCGGGTCGTCTTACGATCCGAATCGGCGGACATACATCTCCTCTCCGTTCCATCCCGACAGCGGCATGATCGACACCGTCTCCCCCGACTGGGGGGCGTTGAGTAGCATGTCGACGCCGTTTTGCTTGCCGTAGTAGATGCCGACGTGGTGGGTGTTTCCTCCACTGCCGAAATAGATTTCGTCTCCCGGGGCCTTTTGGTCGAACGGGATCTCTTTACCGCGCGGGTCGTAGAGCTGGCCCGGGTTGGAGTGGTCACCGGTGAAGTGCGGAAGGACGATCTTGCCGGCGGTGGCCTGCGCGACCGCGTAGAGCGTGAGCCCCGAGCAGTCGAAGCCGGTGACCCCGACATCAGGTGCTGAACCCGCCGACGGTCCATCCTTCGTGCCACCGGCCCAGGCGTACGGAGTTCCCAGCCACCGCATCGCCGCCTGGATGATCTTCCGGTTAATCGGCCCCGACAGTCGAGTGTTGCCGCCACCGGCACCGATAGCCGCGTACTTCGGGATCAGGCGCTTGATCTTGGGTGCGTAGGACTCGGTCTCGCCGTTGTTGATGTTCGGGCCACCGTTGGCGAGTACACACCCGTACCCGCAGTTGTAGGCGTTGAGGACGATGTCGAGCAGATCGCCCTTGATCCGCCCCGACGCGATGTCCTTGCGTGCCTGGGCGGCTGTTTTGCAGTCAAAGTTGGTTTGCGCCATGATCGCGTCCGGCGGATCGAACGGGGACACCGTGCCGTTGTGGTTGGCGTCCTCGCCGTACGACGGCCAGGTGTAGGGCATGAACTGCGACAGTCCCTGCGCCCCGGCCGGCGAGACCGCGGTCGGGTTCCACCCGGACTCGACCTCGATCTGCGCGGCGATGACCGGGGCGGAGATGTCCGAGCAGACCTTGCCAGCCTTGATCACCCACGACTCAAACTCCGGTGGGACAGTGCCGGTCTTGAGACCGGCCTGCGCCGATCCTCCACCGATCTCGTCGGAGGGTTTACTGAACGGTGCAGCGATGACCGTCACGATGATCACCGGGACCAGGAACACGATTCCTAGCACCAGCGCCAGTGAGGTTTTCTTCACCGCCTACACCTTCCCCAGCTTGCGTCTCGCCGGTGACGCGGCCTGTGTGCCGTCGCCTGTTATCCCTGCGAGGATTTCCATCCGCTCTGGTGGCGACCCTTTGCGGCGCACTCCCATACGCCCCGTCAGGTCCCCGCCAGGCGGGGTGTTGTTTGTTTGGTTAGCTGCTTTCAATCCGGCCGAGAAGCCATTTCGCGAGCCACTGCGTGGCCGAGTCACCGCGGCTGTCGACCGTGGTGTGGGCGTACGCCTGGTGCGCTCCCAAGAGCGCGTAAGACGCCACTTGCACTGCCTGCGTGGCCAACTCATCGGGCTTGGTCAGTGACAGGAACGCGTCATACTCGGGCATGTCGACGACCTTCCCGATGTCGGAGAGCATCGACGACGCGAACACAATCTGGGCCAGCTCCAAAGGAAGCGACGCCGGATTGACCGCCGCAGCCATCGAGACCCGGGTGACCGCGCTGATGACCGACGTCACCGCCTGTTGAATGTCGGCCGGGTTTGCGTTAGCGACATGCTCCAGCAGCGTCAGCGCGCGGCCGGTCACGTACGGGCCGATGTCCTCGCTGCGCAGGTTCAGCAGCGGGACAACCGCGGCGATCGCCTTGGACTTTCCCGACAGAGCGCAGATACTGTCCTGCGCACCGCAAAACGACGTGACCTTGTCGGCCAACGTGCCGAAGCCGTCCGGGCGGGCACCAACGACGCCCTGCCCCACCACATTCGGGCCCACGAAGCTCTCCGCGCCCGGCAGGCTCACCGGCTGTGCTGTCGGCTGATCCGAGTCGAGGTTCGACGTGGTTTGGGTGCGGGCAGGGTCCGACAACAAACCGCCGGCGATCACAGTCGAGTCCGGGACCGGGCCCTTGCCGTTTCCGATCGCCGACAGCACATCGCCGGCGATGAGCGCGCCCTGCGAGTAACCGAGCAGGACTTGCTTGGCCGTCGGACACTGCGACGCAATCGCCTTCATCCGGGCGTTCAGGGCGTCGGTGCCGGCCTTGCGAGACTGACCCAGAGTGAGCGGATTGCCCTTGATCACCCCGGCCAGTGGGCCGCCCACCTGCGCCACATACGGGACCTGTTCGAAGCTCACGGACTTGCCGATCGATTCACCACCATCGGTGGGTGCAGGAGCAGCCGCACCGGGCGTCGGTGTGGTCGTGACGGCCGAGCTGGTCTCGGTAGACGGTGCGACTGCATCCCACAGTCCCCCACTCGACGCCGATGTCGTCGGGGCATCCGTAGTGGTCGGCGTCGACGTCGTGGTGGGTGCAGCAGCACCCGTGCCACCCCGTCCGTCGTTGGTCAGATAATCGTTGGAACCGCCAGCGGTCGGACCGCCCTCATCGGGCAGCGGCACACTGCCCGCGCTAGGAGTCGATCCCGCAGTCCCGCTCCCCGCTGCACTATTCAGCGCCGACGTCGCGGCGTCACCAAGGAACGACCCCAAGCCCGACGAATCCCCCGCACCCTGGCCCATACCCACGGTCGGCGCCGCGCCGATCTGCGCAGGCACAACACCCGGCGCCGAGATCGGCGTGCCCTTCTCCACCGCAGCCTTCAACGGGTTCGTAACACTGGCCAACATCCCCGGCACCACCGCCGGATTCGCCTTCGCGTTCGTCTCCCACGTCCCCGGCACCGCCAAAACGAACACGTCCTTGCACGCGATCGTCGACGGTGCCGCGTCCGCGGAGACGGCTACCGCCCCCGACACAGACGCCGCGGTGACAACGGAACACAACCCGGCGATGACAAAGCGGCGCATACGACGACTCATCGCGCGTCACCCTCAAATGCGTGATGAGTCGTGTAACGAATCGTGTAATGGCCGGAATTGCAGTGCGGCAGCGCGAAATCCGATACCCGCAGCCCGACCACACACAACCAACCAACGCGGCGCGCACCGCACCGATCCGTCAAGCACGCGTCCAGGTCGGTTAGCTGCTGCTGGCCTGACCACTCCTCCACCACGGCGTCTACAGCACTCGCCACATCACTGGCAGTACTGATATTCAGAACACTCATCTTGTTAGCCTCGCAATCTGCGCTCTGGGCGTGCAGAGAGAAGCGAGGGTCAAGACATGCGCATGGTTCCACGCCAACGGCGCTAGAATGTTCACGTCCAGACCGATGCCTCACCTACCGCATCGGATCGGATGGGTATCTCTTGCAGTTCCAGGCGAGTATTGACGCCAATCGAGGCTCGTCTGGAACTGTGAGGGCTGAATTACGTCAGGTCACAGACTCCCCCAATTCGGTAGCTCTGGATACTAAGCAGAGCCCGCCAAGGCATCCGATTTGAGTGGTCATTGAGTGCGGTTTCTCCTCTGTGGTGCGGGGTATCCAACGATTTGAGCATCGCGATATAGCGATGCCCTGCGTTCGATTTGTCGCGACCACACTCGGAAAACCAGAGCGCGGGAACTTCCACATGAGTGCGCGTTGTGAGAGAGATAGTAACACCTCCGTAACGGCGGTCAAGTGATAGCTATTACGCGTCCTACCGTACCGTCAACGCCTCTCGCGTGCAAGTATTGGGCGCAGGTAATCGGCGGATCGGAGAGGATGTTTTGGTGCGTGCAAGTCACAATGATGGGAAGGGCTGAAGTGCAGTCGGGATGATTTCGGCCACCGAGGGAGGCGAGAGAGTGCCGCGAGCGGGCGTCTATGGGTTCTCATCGGCTACCCTCCGACGCATTATGTCCCGCCTCGGGGTGCAGCCCGATGAACTCGCAGAATCTGTTGGAGTTTCGCGGCAGAGCGTGTCGGCGTGGTTGAACAGCACGACAGTTCCGAGCGCGCCCAGTCTGGCTGCTGTCGCTTCTGCGCTAGGAGTCAACGTTGAGGAGTTGACCCCTGGGTTGGATGAAGAGGCGATCCAGATTGCTGATTTACGCGCTCGTGGTGGTAAATCGCAGTCGGCGGCAGCAGGCGCACTGTCTATCAGTAGAACCAGCTTGGGCGAGTTTGAACGCGGGCAACGTCGGGAGCTACCCGATTCGGTTGCCGACGCGATGGCAGAGCTCTACGGCGTGTCGCGAGGTGTCGTGGACTCTGCTTGGGAAAATACACGAAGCGCACGTGTGAGACACCTTGCTGAGCGGCAAGCGGCGCGCCGCCGCCGCAGTTAAGTAGCGCAACTATTCGGCGGCGTTCGTTTCGCTCGCGCGCTCGGTCGCGAGATGCTCGATCTCAATTGGGCTGAAACGTCCAACGTGTAGCCTCTTCCCCACTGCCCCGGGGTACCCTGTAAGCAGAAAACGGACCAGGGTCCATTCTCGGTCCTTGTTTAGTATTCGCGCAATAACGGGTATTTCTAATTCGTTTTGCGTGCGGGCTTTGAGGACCTTCTGTGCCCTCGCAAACTCGTCCCAATCCTCTGGATGGATCAGGTTAGGCGGGGTACCGGGCGTCTCCATATCCGGCAAGTCCGTCACTGCGGAATCCGCGACGTAGTTAGGCTTCGGTGAAATCCAGTACATGATCGCTGGAATCACAGGTGGCGTGGCTTCGTCGTTGGTTCGATACGCGATGAGCACAGCAGGTGGGGCATCGGAATGACGTTCCAGGTCACTTAACCGCAGTGCGGTGAGAGGTCCAATCGACGGCTTCTCAGTGTCGGACACGTCGTGCATGAGTCCCCGAATCTCTGAGCCATTGATTCCAGTACCCGCTCGAGAAATTCCTCGCCATGCCATGAGGTGCCCGTCGTCGTGGAGGACAGTCAGTGCTCCCTGAAATTGGGTGCGCGTCCCGTCATTCATACATAACGCGGCTAGTTCATTCAGAGCATCGAACTGGACTACTTTGCGAAGGAACTCACCGGGATCGCGAGTGCTGCCAAAACCCTCTGGACTGGTCGAACTCATCATGTACGACTCGAGGGTATGTGTCACAGTGAGTGTTTCGATTGACCAGGAAACTGCGGCCACCGCGCGTTCTTGCGTGGGCTGCTCGCCGCTCTCACCGATCCACGTTTTGATGCCGTAGACATCGCCTTCGGGACCAAGCACTGGCACCATGACGATCCTTCGCGGACCCAGCCTGCCGACAACTGTCCGGTCGAGTCGATCGCGATTATGGACGACCTCGGTGCAAAGGTCTTCGATCGGCTCAACACCGTCTTGGCGGCGGAGCGAGCGTATCGACGTCCACTCACGGCTATCGCCGTCCTTAAAGACTACCGACAGTGCTGGAGGGGCGAGCGCCTCTATGAGATACCAGGAACCCATTTTCTTTACCCTTCCATTGCTACTCGTGATACCCCTATCGTGAACGGTTCCGGACGCAGTGTGCCCCGCTCGCGCATGCGGATCGGCTCGTGTCGGTCGACCAGGTCGACATCGAAGTTCGCCACTATACCGCTCAAAAGCACGGCGGCCTCATGGAGCGCGAATTGTCGACCGATGCATGAACGAGGGCCTGCTCCCCACGGAGCAAAGAACTCGCCCGATCGGGCGGTGATCCGTGTGTCGATGAAGCGCGACGCCCGAAACTCGGAGGCGTCGGTCCCCCAAACCTTGTGATCCCGTTGGGCAGCTAACGCGAGAACGAAGACAGCACGGCCTGCAGGAATTTCGAATCCCCCAAGGTTCTGATCTGTCCGTGCGACACGAAAGAAGCCAGGAACTGGTGGCCACAGACGTAGACACTCGCTGAGGAACGCTCTTAGGACGCGGTTCTTGGCTATCGACTCGTACGTGGTACTCCCAGCATCTAGTGACGATCGCAGCGTCGTGGCCACTGTGGGAGCGGAAGCGAGGTAATGCAGGGCGACTTCCAGCAGAGCGGCAGTCGTCTCATGGCCAGCGACCAGGAAGGTTAACACCTGGTCTCGAATATTCTCGTCGGGGAGAGTCTGCCCCGTCTCGGGATCTTCGCTGTTCATCATGAGGTCCAACAGGTCGGGACCTTCTTCTCCGCCGTTGGCTCTAGCTACACCAGTTCGCCGACGCACCTTGATCAGATCATCGACATAGTTCTGGGCAAATGCCACATCTCTGCTCAGCTGCGGTTTTGCGTGCCGGCCACGCACCCACCCGACTATAGGAAGATCGTTGCTGGATTGACTTGCCCAATCAAGGGTCCTTTCTAACGCGGACAGGAACTCTTTGGTCTCGGATGCTTGTGCAGGCTCTCCGAGTAGCCCCATCGACTGAGAGAATCCCGCCCGCGAGATTACCTCCAGAGTCGCGGCGGTCATGTCCTCATGCACTGAGACGTCGCTTAGGTCATTCCACTTTGCCGTCAGATCGTCAGAGACAGACTGCATCGCGCGGTGGTAGACGCGCATCGCTTCTTGCGAGAACCCTGGGGTCAGAATCCGCCGAGCCTGCCCCCACAACGGGTCGCTCGACCGCGCCGTGAACAGGCCGGACCCTGCTACGCTTCTGAGCTTCGCCCCTGGCCCGATGAGAGCACGTGCCCAGTTCCTCTCATCGAGACACTGACGGGCAAGTTCACCGCCGCCGACCACAATCAGTCGGTCTCGTAGCAAGAGTCGCTGATAAATCGGGCCGAGCTGGTCGACGAGCTGCATCTCGTGCTGTGTTGGATTCTTGCGGTCGACCGATCTGACATCGCCCAGGAAAGGAATCCTGCCATTAGGGAACGGCAGATCGGTCAGTGATTTCACCATGTGTTCCAGGGTGGCAGACCTACGGCGAGAGTCGCGCCGAGGGGCGGGCGGTGAAAACTTGCGCCCTGTACGGCGTGTCTAACCTGCATGCGAATTTTTTAAGGAAACAATGGTCGCTGTGGCGGGAAGACCCAGGAAGGACCCCAGCGGCGCTAGCTTGGTGCCTATCAGCATCGCTGTCACGGGCGTCGCGGATACGGCGATCAGAAGGCGCGCCGCAGAACGCGGTATGTCGATCGTCGACTACATCTGCGCGCTCGCCGCGGCCGATTCTGGGTGCGAGTTCCCCGGTGTTCCGCCGCTACAGGAGGTGCTTGATCTGCAAGATTCCGCGTAACTAAATACGACGAACGCCCCCGGAGGTCACCGAGGGCGTTCGTGAAGTTCCGAGAGCCAGTGGTCAGCTGACTCTCATATCCCCGAAGGGACAGTCTTGGCGGACTGGTCTCAGGGTAGCGCGCACCCTACTGGCCGCGCTACTTCTGAATGCGTGTCGGATCACGAATTCGATACAGACGCCTCAGCGTCGGGTAGTCGATGGGTTGAGCTCTATCGGCTCCTCCTTGCCCCGGACGCCGAAGGGTACGCCCTACGCCCGATATCTGGCAGTGCCCCAGTACGTGAGGCATCGGGTGATCCGACGGACCTCATCACCCAAGCGGAGCACGCGGGTGGCGGCCGGGCGGTGTGGGCGATCGTTGCGCCTTTGCGCCCCGACCTTGTCGTGGTCGACGTCGACCGCTGCGCTGATCGGGTGCTGACCTCGATCCTGGACAGCATCGACGACGCGGCCGCCCAACTTGCTTACCTCGCCGCATCGGGGTCACCGGATTCGGTGCATATCGCGATCGCTTGCCCCAGTCGAGCGTCACGTGACTATTTGATCGAGCGCATCACCACTATCCGCACATGGGAGTGTCTCTCCCCTACGGAGCTCGACCTCCGCACTAGAGACCAGTTTCTGCGCCTTCCGGGGTCGGCACCGTTGAAGCCGGGTGGGAGCTGGTGCTATCCCATCGACGAGGGCGGGAATCGGATCACCGTTACCGCAGCGATCATGCGGGCCGATCGCGCCATCCGAGAGCTGCCCGCCGTGCTGGTACCTGTATCTGGCCGCAGCACCGGTGGTCGTCGGAGCCGCACTCTCGGCACCGTCGCCCAACCCGCACCACTGCGTCGCTACGACAACGTTGACGACAGCAACGATGCCACGTTAGACGGAGACCTCGATCAACCGCGCGCCTGGCGCCCGCAGCGTCCGTTCACGTCGGCGGAATGGGCAACGCTGCATCGCACGGCGACGGAAGGATACCGATCACACGCTGCAACAGCAGGTGCGTGGGTGTTGTGGCGTCACGGAATCCGTGGATGGCGACGTGCGGCAGGTTGGTACCGCAGCTGTCCCGCGTTCGAGAAGTTTGCCTCCCGAGACGACGGCGGCCGCGCACACTGGGAATCAATTAAGTCACGCGCCACCACCTACCGTCCCGCCGACCCAGCGGCCGACGACTTGATCCGGACCGTGCTCACCGAGATAGCTACATGGGATGATCCTGCGCTGGTCGCGGCCGCTTACGCATGCGTGACAAAACGTTTCGCGGACGGACACGGAACCGACAGCCGTCCTATCGCCTGGCGCGATATGGCTTTATGGCTCAACGTCAGCCACGACACGGCCGGCAGAAGACTACGCGCACTTGTCGACCGGGGGCTCCTCAGAGTCACGCTTCCCCATGACCGCAGCACATCGCCGCACTCAGCTACCTGCTACAGCCTCCAACGACCCGCTGAGATTTACCGCACGGATGTGCGCCATGACGTCACAAATGAGGGTATAACCCGTCACCCCATCCTCCACGCCCTGTGGGGCGAGCTAGGCCACCCCTGCTGGTCCGTCTGGACGCATCTACCCGCCTCCGGCGCAGGAGCCAGCACGTCCACCCTCAGCACACTCACCGGCCTGCCCGCTGGCACCCTCTCCCACGGTGTCCGACGACTCCTAGCGGTGCTTGAAAAGCTGGGCCTTGCTATACGGCAGGGCCAGGGCCGCGGTACCAGGTGGCTGCGCGGGCCTCAGACGCTCGCAGCGGCAGCCGATGCAAGCGGTGCCACCGAGATCTGCACAGAGCGGTCGCGGGTGATCACGGCTGAGCGCGAGGCGTGGCACGCGCCGACAGTGCGCCGCAGCCTTGTCATCAGGGAACGGCTACGTCGGCGCACTCGCCGATCCCCCACACCGTCAAGCCCCACCCGGGCCTTTGAGGCTGCTGGCGGCCATCCCGAGCTACCTTTCGCTGCGGCATTTAGCCACCGCGCAGCGCGAGTGAGAGGGCATAGCCGGACTGCACGTAGTGGCCCCGGACGACAGCCTCCGTGAACGTTCGATGGTGCCCTTTGGTAACACGAGCAAAGACGCTACGGAGCTAACAGGTCAGTGATCGGTACGCCCAGACTGTCCGCAAGGCCATAGAGTGTCGCGACTGTCATGTTGGCGCGGCCTGCTTCGATCGCAGACAGTCGGGTCCGATGAATGCCGACCTTGCTGGCTAGACCGGTCTGAGTCTGGCCGCTTGCGACTCGAGCGGCGCGGACGCGGGCCCCTACCGTTCGAATTCGCTCACTCTTAGTCGACACAGTTGTTGACTATAGTCTACGTAACTGTAGACTATAAGATACATCAAGGTTTGCCGCGCAGCCTTTCGGTTCTTGGGTTGCGTCGGTGCGGCCTGACGGTTCGGGAGGGTTTACCGCGGTAAACTTCTAGCGTTCGATTACCTGCTTCATAGTGAGCAGGTTGGTGGTTTACCGCGGTAAACCACACGCGAGCACAATCCCCCGAAGTAGCCGGCCACTCAGTGTGGAGGTGAAGCATACGGAAAGGACGTACCCCGTCATGGGTGCAGCAGTGTGGACATTTCTCAATCAGAAAGGTGGCGTCGGCAAGACGACGCTCGCCGTCAACCTCGCGGCAAGCAAAGCCGCACTCCTCCCCCGCCCGGAGACCCAGGACGAATCCCCGGTCCTCGCGGTCAGTGCCGACCCTCAAGGCTCCGCTCTATGGTGGGCTGATCGCGTTTCCGACCTGCCCTTCCGGATCGCGCAAGAATCCAACCCGGCCGTCCTGCGCTCGCTCCGAAAGATTGGAGGGGGTGTCAAACACATCTCCATCGACACGCCTGGCTGGATTGGCGACACTCCCGGCGCAGCAGATACCGGACTCGGCGAGATGTTCGACGCCGTTCTTGGAGTATCGACACTCGTAGTCGTCCCCATCACGCCTCTGCCTCTCTCCTTCGATCCCACCGCTCGAACCATCAGCAAGGTTGTAGAGCCGCGCGATGTCCCCTATGTCGTCGTTATCAACGATTGGGATCCCCGCGACGGACACACTGACCTCGACCAAACCCGAGAGTTCATCGACGCACAGGGTTGGCCGAGCGCAAAGACCGTAGTGCGGCACTACAAAATCCACGCACGCGCAAGCGCCGAGGGGCTGGTCGTGACCGAGTATCCAGCGAACAGAGTAGCCCTACAAGCACGCGAAGATATCAAGGATCTGTGCCTTGAGCTTCAAATGGCGGAGGCCTGACATGGCACGAAGTAGAGTCAGCCTTGCCGATCTTGTGGAAACAGTTGGTGAGAAGTCGCCCGTCGACGGCGACATAGGCACTGACGGACTATTCAGGGCAAACGTCCCTCTGGACCAACTCGCGCCCAACCCGAGAAACCCACGCGACTCTGTCGGTTCCCTCGACGATCTCGCAAGCATTAAAGATCGGCAGCTGCAACCGGCAACGGCAATCAGTCGCGCAGCACACCTGCGCCTCTGGCCCGACGACGAGCCCCAGCTAGGCGACGCCAAGTACGTCGTCGTCATGGGCAACAGGCGACTTGCCGCTGCCCACGAGTATGGTCGCCCAGGCCTGGACATCGTTATCCGCGACTCACTGGCAAGCACATCGGCCGAAGTCATCAGAACTGCCGTAATCGAGAACATCGGCCGACGCGACCTCGACGTGATCGAGGAAGCCCGAGCCGTTCAACTGCTGGTCGAAGAGACCGGCAAAAGCGCCGACGCCGCAGCGCTACTCGGAAAGACGAAAGGTTGGGTATCGCAAAGACTAGCCCTACTGAAGCTCGACCCGCAGATACAGCAATCACTAAGAGCGGGGGAGTATGCAGTACGGGAAGCTAGAGCACTGGCCAACGTCCCGCGTGAGGCGCAAGTCAAAGCATGGCAAGCTGCCCTCGACAAAAAACAAGATCCCAACCGAACCGAGAGCAAACAGGACAGGGGAGTGCCGTCCGTCGACACCATCACCAAATCTGTCACCAAATGCTATGCGGCCGGACCTAAAGCGTTCGCCGAGGCAGCACGAGCAGCTCTCGATGAGTCCGAGCTCCGCGCACTCGTCGCTGCACTCCAGCTCGAGCTCAGTGGAGAGTAACGCCCGGGCGCGACGTCCATAAGCCCTAACGGTCTGTGTTGTTTACCGCGGTAAACAACACAGACCGTCTTCATTCATCCGACATCCTGAACTCCGCACTGGAACCCGTGCCAATGATTTATGTCACTGTGACGAAACGTAGATGTCTACGCGCAATCGTCGCGAGGGCTTGCTGGGGGAGCGGCGGTTCCTATGCGAACGTGTGTGCGATATGATCTAGGCGTGGATGAGGCGCCACACGGGTTAGGCGAGTTGCCTACGGGAAGACCGTCGGTGCCTCATCCCACCGTCTTTCCAGCATCGCTGCGACGAACCCGTCAAGGGTGGTCACTCGCTGCGCCAGTCCGATGCGCGAACGGGCATTCCCTGGATCATGGGGGAGCGCTTGTCGGATGGGATAACCGAGTACCAGCGCCAACCTTGTGCTGGTCATGCAAAGAATGCGGTCACGTCACGTGGCTCACTAATCCGAATACAGGGGAGTAGGAGCATAGTGGCTGAACCCAACGTCGCAGCGGCAGGGCTGGCCGCCGATCGTCGATCACCGATCCGCGCCCGCGTGCAACTTTCTGAGCTGACGTTGATTGTGCGACCATACGGCCGGCCTGGAGATGTGCAGGCGTTCACAGACGACGAGCGGGCCAACGCCGATGACTACGCGGCGACGACAGGTGGCGTCGTCGAGCAGCTCCGCAAATAGGTACACGTCGAGCTGCCTGACCACAGACGAAAGATAGTCACCGACGCCCTCGATGTGCTCGACTTCGGCTCACCTGCCCTCGTCGCGCCCAGCGGTTGGGCGCGCTCACGCAGCAGCAGGTACGCGGGCAACCCCACCGATGCCCCAAGTAGAGACGCGATCGCCACAGCGGTACGAGATCTCGTCGGCAGGCCGTCGTCGATTGCGGCCAGGGCGAGCAACGGCCTCCGATGTCGTCGCCGAAGGGTTTCCGGAGCTGACGCGAGCGCAGTTTGTCGAGTTCTTCTGCGCCACCCATCGCGGCGTGAGCCCCGATACCGAGATGACTCGCATCGAATGGGTCTACCCGCGCCTTGACGGGGACGATCCCGCTACGGTCCAGTGTCACCGTAACTGAAACGGGACACGCTCACGCCTTGGCCAAAGCCGGTGTCAACACCCGGGATTCCGTCGGCGCGACCCTGATGCAAGCTCGCTTTGGGGCGCGCTCACGTCGGGAAACCAGGCGGCGTGCATGCTGGTTCGGTTAGGCGAGCGGGGGAGACGACTGCGTGGCCGGGCGGCTAATGGAACTGTTCGCGGTAGTCGTTCGGCGTCATGCCTGTGATGGTTCGGAAGGTGCGGTAGAACGAGCGTTCGTCGTTGAAGCCCGCTTCCCGCGAGATGTGAGAAATAGACTTTGTGGGGTGGTTGCGGAGCAGGTTCTGTGCGGCTTCAACGCGGGCCCTGCGCAGGTAGTCCATGAGCGTGTAGTCGGTGTCGTGAAAGAGTCGGTAGAGGCTTCTGCGGGACAATCTCACCGCATCGGCGATGCGGTCGGCGTCGAGGTCGGGGTCGGTGAGGTGTGCATGAATGTAGGCGATTACTTGATCGCGACGAAGGAGCGCGGGTATCTCGGCCGGCGGGCGTAGGGGGCTAGTCAGCCGTAGCAAAGACACGGCTAATGAGGCTGCGTGCGGTTCGAGTCGGGCTGCTGCGACGGGGTCGTCGGCCTGGTAGTGGGCCAGTTGGGTGAAGAATGCAGACACAGCGGAGAGAACTCCGGAACACTCCATGGGTGTGGCGAGGATATCGGTGGTGCGGTCCATGCCGGCCAGTGCGAAGGCGCGATCGGCGCTCACCTGGACGACCACCTGCTCGTAGGGTCCATCGGCGCGCATGCGGAACGGCAGGGAGCTGTCGTAGATGAACAGCGATCCGGGTGCGGCGAGGTGGGTGTGGTCGGCCTGCTCGATCAGGCAGCTACCACGGATCTGGAACGTTGCGAAGAGATACTCATCGGCGTCATGTCCCCGCGCGATGCGGGTTGCCGAGCGACGGGCGTCCTCGGCGTTGGCGCGCTTGGTCGACAACGTGAAATTGGTGTATCGGCCAAGAGCAACGTCGCCGTAGAAGCCTGGAAGAACGGGATCGGTAGCGACGTCGGTGTAACTGTGTCGACGGATCTGCGCCCATCGGTCGCCGATAGTGTCGTCGGTGGTGTCGGCCGTAGACCAATGTTCGAACACTGGGAGTTCAATGTCGTGTGTATCGACCATCTCGTGATCACCGCCAGTGGGTTAGGTTCTCGCTTTAGTAAACCATCGGCCCTGTGTCTGCGCTTCTGTGCAGACACAGGGCCGACCACGTCTAGGTAGCTGGTAGCGCTCAGGCTGAGAGCATCCCGTGGGGGTCGATGATGAATTTGTTCGGCGAGCCCTGGTCGAAGGTCTCGTAGGCGGCGGGCGCCTCGTCGAGGCTGATGACCTGGGTGTTGAGCATTGCGCTGAGGTAGGGCATGCGGTCCCAGAGGATGGCCATCATCAGTTCGCGGTTGTAGTGCATGATCGGTGCCTGCCCTGCCGTCACGCGTGGCGACTTGATCCAGGCCTTACCGAAGTCGATCGGATAGGTGCCCTGTTGCTCATCCTTCGACGCGGCAAGTGGGTCGGGTCCATAGACGCCGATAACGCCGGTAGCTCCGCCGGCCCTGGTGGCGTCGAGGACCTGGTTGATCGCGTTTGCGGGGTCCATGGACTGCGCGTCGGCACCGATACCGTGGGCTTCGGTGCCGACATAGTCGACGGCGCAATCGACCATGGGTTCGCCGAGGATTGCCTCGATCTGGTCGGTGAGGGGGATGTCTTGACTGAGATCAATTGTCTCGCAGCCGTTGCTTTTGACCAGGTCCAACCGGTCTTGATGGTAGTCGCCGACGATGATGCACGAGGCCCCGAGCAGTCGTGCCGCCGCGGCTCCGCAGCGCCCGACGGGGCCGGCGCCGGCGATGTAGACGGTGGATCCGCTCGGACGATAGCCTGCCCAGCCGGTAGTCGGTGCGGCGGCTGTCGACCCAGGCGCCGATCCGAAAGTCGCCGATCGTTGCGTGGCGAGCCGGCGAACTCGATCCATGCGCAGCGACGTAGCGGTGCAGGTGTGCGATCCCGGCGTCGAACCGCCGATTGTCCGCACGACGGCGGCCAGCGGTCGGGGAGTCGTGCTCGCTGGGCACGAGGTCACCGCCTGCTCTTCGTGGCGGCGGGCCGTACCGTCCACCGCCAGTCCGGGAACTCGGTTTCGATGCGACGATCCGCTCGGCCGACAGATGGCCCCGCCGGTACTCGGCACGGCGGTTGACGACCCACTGACCGATCGCGAACCCGTCGATCGTCGCGTCGCGCAGTGGCGAGCTCGATCCATGCTCAGCGGCGTAGCGGTGCAGGTGGGCGATCCCGGTGTCGAAGAGACGGTCGTAGGCATTACCGCGGCTGGTCGAGCGAGACTGATGCTCTTTCGGCGTTGCGGGACAGCCTGTTTCAGGTCGGTCTATGCGGGGGTCCACTCGACGGCCGCCTCGACGACGTTGCGGCCGCGTCGAGTTCGATGGGGTGCGGCATCTGTTGATGCCGGTCCGGTTGCTCGGCGCCGAGCCCGACGTAGCCCACCCGCGGGCGCACGCGGTGAACTTACCACCACCACCAACGAAGTGCTCCTGGCCTACACCGGCCTGCGCGCCACGTGCTGAGGACCGAGCCGGGAGCCTAGAGATCGGGGTCTACGTGGGAGTATACTGATTGCATAAGCTTTGAATCGCGGTTTGCACGAGAATGGGGAACGCGATGGCGACGAAGATCAAGCCTCCGAAGATCGCTGAGCTGCGGAGGATCGGCGCGCGGCGACGGCTTGCCGTCCGCCAGGAGCGCCAGGCCATCATTAACGCGGCCCTGGGTGGTTTGAACCAGAAACTCATCGCGGACTCTCTGGACGTGTCGCAGCCGCACATCAGCCGCACGCTGAAAGCGGCCAAGCGGGAGAACGCCGGGACGTTGCGAGAGATCCCGCCCACGGCCTTGGACATCATCGATGAGCGTGACGCCGGCGATATCAGTGACGAACAGATGATGCAGACACTCAAGGAACTCGACTACACCGACGGGCATGTCCCTGAGGTCAATGGTGTCGCCACCGACGCCTATGTGCGGGGTAGCTGGGACGACATCGAGTTCGCTTTCCAGCGCGACCGGCTCACCTTCGAGGAGTACTCCGAGTTGTTCGCAGCTCGCCGCGACCGGCAGCGCAACGCTGCATCTGACGACGGGTGAGTGCTGCTGATGAGCTGCGTGACGCGGTAGCCGCCGAACTTGCTGCCCTGACTGCAAACGGCGGCCCCGCGGGTACCAAGAGTCCCCGCGCCACCTATGAGCAATTCGCGGACGATCCGAACCGCGCCCGGGTGCGCAAGGAGATCATCACTGACTACCTCGCCGACGAGCTGGCGCCTGGCGGGGGCGTGCGTGAGGCGGTGATCACCGCCGGCGTTCCGGGCGCGGGCAAGTCGACGGCGGTCAACGCGATCCTGGGACCGGAGGCATCGCAGTACCGTCGCGTGGACGCCGACAAGATCAAAGACACACTGCTCGAGCACGCGGTCATCAGCGATCTCTATGCGGACCTGCTGGGAAAACGGCTCGCTGACGGTAAGCCCGTGGCGCCGCGCGAGCTGGCGGCGCTGGTGCACGTCGAGTCGACCCAGATCTCCGATGCGGTGCGCCGCCACGTCCTCACGAACGGCGAGCCGATCATCATCGAGGGCACCCTGACGTGGTCCGGGCTGGGGGACATTCTGCTCACCGAGCTCCAGGACGCCGGCTACACCCACGTCCGGGTGATCCTGGTTGAGGTGCCCGAACATGTCGCGCAGGATCGTGCCTTGGATCGATGGTGGCAGGTGCGCCGCGACGGAGGCGACCCGCTCGGTGGGCGCTTCACCCCGCCCGACGTCATCGCCAGCTACTACGGGCCCGACGGGCACAGCGTGTCCCGTGCCAACGCAGAGACGCTTGTCCGTGGTGCCGCCGACTACGACCTCACAGCCGAGCTGGAGGAGTGGTCGGAGTGACGACGGCGGCCGCGACACTCGGGCCAGGGAATACAGGACCCCAAACTGTGATGTAGAACACATGCGAGTGGTGGTCGAAATCGCAGGTTCTCCCACCTAAGAGGTAGGAGGTCGACACAAACCGAAGCGACCTCCCTCGAGACACGAAGGAGAACCCGCGAGATGACCGACCACATCGAACCCAGCGACGACGGCACACAGGACCCGGACCAGAACCTCGGCCAGGGTGCTGCCGAGACCGAAGGGCCTGCCGACCCGCCTACGACCCGCCCTGATTACCGGGCTGCGTCGCGAAGTCCGATCACGCCGGGCATGGATGCCGCGACCCGTGGCCTCCTTCGCCAGTTCATCGCGAGCCCGGCCTACGACGACGTCCTGCGAACGATCCGCCGGCACGCGATGCCCGAGACCCCGAAGCTGCTGCCCGATGTGGTGGTGCCGAAGGTGTTCCCGGATGTCGTGGTGCCCAAGCTGCTCCCGCCGATGCCGAAGATGTTGCCGGATGTGGTGTTGCCGCAGGTGGACGTGCAGAAGCTGTTCAACGACGTCTCTCCGCAGGTGCACGCTGTCGGTGCGATGAAGATCAACTCGTTGCTGCCCAAGATCGGGTTGCCGCACCAGGCCCAGGTCGCCGCGGTCGCGCGGTCGGTGTCGGAGATGGTCAGCGGTCACCTCGTGATCCCGGACTTGTCGGCGGGGCTCCTCGGCGGCGGCGTGCTGGCCGGGTTGCAGGAGAGCATCGGTTCGTTGTTCCGGGACTGGCACACCCTGGCCTGGGCCGGTCACCGTCTCGCACGGCTCGCACTGTGGGCAGCGCGCGGCGCCCGTAACGCGGTCCTGCACGGTGACACCGAGGCGGTGAAGGCCTTCGCCCGGGATTGGTTGGAGTTCGCGCGGCTGCCCGCGACGATGCTCGAGGCGGTCATCGCCGCTCTGCTCGAGCCGGGCTGGGATACGACGCCGATGGACGACGACACGCTGATCAAGCATCTGCGTGCGCGCAGCAAGGCCAACCACAACCTGTGGCGCCCGAGCGACGAGACCCAGATCGGTGGCCGGCTCGTGCAGCCCTTCGACGCGCGGGTGACCGCCGATGGGCCCAGCCTCCTGGATATCACCCCGGCCCCGGATACGAAGCTCGCCGAGACCTACACCGACCCTTGGCTCCGGGACGTTCTGAGCCACTTCACCGACATCGAGATCGCCATCATCGAGGTGCATGCCGACGGTGGGTGCACCTGGGCCTCGGCCGCGACCCTGTGCGGTCAGCCCACCGAACTCGGGGAGAGCATCCGCCGGCGCCTGAACCGCCGCAAGGCGCAGGTCGAAGCCCGCCGCGGACCCCGAACAGCTGCGAGCTAGGCCCCTGGCATCTACCCATTGGGTAGCCCCCGCGATGGGCGGGATGGCTTCGGCTATCCCGCCCATCGCGGGTGGGCCCCAGCATTCGACACGCAGATCGCGTGGACAGTCCGGGCTGTCCTACACAACTGGCAAGATCGGTGCATCCGACGCCACTCCGCAGGTCATCGGGTTGAACTCCGTGGCAACGCGGCCCGGCCTCAAGCGCTGGGCCTCGCGTCAAAGTTGTGTCGCTTGCTCGAATGCCGCTGCGAAACAATGGTGTTCGTGACCGCGGTCAGGATCAGGAGGAGTGGCGAGTTGATGCATCTGATGCAGTATGCAGTGGCTTACTGGTAATCCTGCGTATTCGATCGCTGCATATTCGCACCCAGGTGCACAGCCTGGCCGCGCGGCAGCGTTGTATTCAATAGCGAGGCGCGGCAGCGAGGGACAGGGTTCGGCGAGTACCGACACCGGATGCGTGAGGGCGATTTGGGACCGTTGCAAGTCTGGGTTTCTGACGTGTGTACGCAAGCGTTCGCCTCGCAAGCCCACGCCCAGTCAGGTTCTCGACGCTCAGTCCGACGCCGACGGGGACGAGCAGGATTTCGTCGAAACTGTCGCGGCATTCTGGGACGAGGAAGAAGTCCAGATCGATGTGAAGCACTCCTTGAGACAGACGGTTCGGAAGCTTGGGTCTTCCAGGAGGTGCGGCCGTCATGGCTCGATCCTCTCGATAGACTTTGCAACCACAACGTATCGCCGTTTCACTCATCGGACAGGGCGGGCGGTGGTCTAGCTGCGATTCATCTGCTGCAATATGCAGTGGTTTACTTGACATAATCATCGTTATCGGCGAAACATGTTGCCGCGCTGCATGATTCGTCACCAGTGACGAAACGATGCGCCACAGTTGTTGCCCGAGCGCTCCGGGCAGTTCGTCGGCGTAGGTGGGCGCGCCGTCGATGCTGTCGGAGGCCGCGGCTGCTGCGTCGGCGGGCAGATTGTCGGGAAGGGAGGACTCGATGCTGCTGCGATAGGCCGCTGTTCCGACGCTGCCGAGGACTGCGACCCCGAGCGAGCGGCCCAGGGTTCCTCGCCTCGGGAGGCCTCGGTCCATCCATGGGGTAGAGCTGCTCCCCCTCCGCTCAGCGTCCTCCGGCTCATCTGAACTACTATTTGGAATAGTTTCAAGATGGCTGTTGGAGGTGCGGTGATCGCAAGCGTTGTGGCCCAAGGGGCACTCTTGGGGCTGTTCGGTGCGGTCGTAGCGTGTGGTGTCGCCGCTGCCCGTCGGCCGGGTCGAGGTGGGGAGGCTTGGCGGGCGCTCGTTTCGAGTGCGCTTGCTGTGAGTGCGGCCGGCGGCGTGATGGTGGTTGCTCCCCAGGGCTTTTTCGCGGCGGCGATCGTGTTGGCGCTGCTCTGTGTTGGGGCGTTCATGCTGTTTTCTGCTCGTCTGCACGGCGCGTCGTTGGCGGTGATGGTGGACTCGCTCGTGTGGATGGCCTCGGCGATGTGGGTGTTCATCGTGTTCGCCGCCACGGGCGGGCCGATCGAGGGTGGTGTGGTGCCTGCTGATCCGATTGCCGAACTGGCGTTGAGGGCCGAGCTCAATCGACCCCCGAGGTGGGTCCGTACTGGCAGTGTGATCGCGATTTTCGGTCTGGTGGCCGCGATAGTCTTCCGCCTGGCCCGGCCGGCCTCCTGTGGTGATTGCTTCGAGACCCTCGTTCCCGGCGCCCACGCCCGATGGCCACAAAATACGAAGGTGGTTAGTAGAAGTGGGGTGTGATGCGGGTGTGCGGGGAGGTGGTGAGGCATGACTGACGGTGTCGCGGTGCGGCGTGCGGGTCGGTTCGGCCCGCGCGGTCCTGCCCGTACGATCTCCCGTGCGGTGGGTCTTGCTGTGGTGATGTTTGAGGCGGTGGCCGCGTTCTGGCTGGTGATGCTGCTCCGAACGTCGGATCTCGTGCCATCCGACCCCCGCTCAGGAGTCGGGCGCGGTGATCCGGTTGAGCTGCGGGTGCTGACCGCTGTGGATGTGCACGACTGGGTGTCGGCTCTGAGTGCTGCGGCCTTCGCTGCGGGTGTGGCCGGTGCGCTGGTGGCGCGTCTACTCCCAGCAGTCAAGGGGCGCGCGACCGGTTGAGTAGTCGGGCCTGGGCCTCGCCGGAGTTTCCCTTGTCGGAGGGTTTCTATGGCTTAGGCTTTGGTGCCGCCGCCGCGGGTGTGGCGAGGTTTAAGGGTGAGGTATTCGCTGAGCACTTCACGCTCGGCGGGTGTCACGGTCTGGGCGAAGTGCATCAGTACTGCCGCGGAGTCCCCGCTGGCGTCGAGGACTTGACGCAAGGTGCGTGAGGTGGCCTCTTCACGGGTCTGCATGGGGAAGTACCGGTAGGCGCGGCTGACTTTTTCTCGACCGACGAACCCTTTTTTGTGCAGGTTGGTGACGACGGTGAGCACTGTGGTGTAGGCCGGTTCGCGGTCGTGGAGTTCCTCGACTAGGTCGTGCACCGACATCGCCGCACCGGCTGACCACAGCACGTCCATCACTGCGCGTTCCAGTGAACCCAGCCCAGTCATTTTCACCCACCATCTCTAGATGCGGGTCAATCTTACGACGGACTACCTCAGTTAGTAGCTTGGTCCCGTTGGAGCGCATCGGCAGCGCCGCGACGCGGGCGGTGTTTGAAGGCCACGGAGAATTCGGTTCCAGGGGTGCTGCGGTGGATGTGACGTCGGGTGGTGGTCGGCAACGTGATGGTGAAGGTGGCTCCGTGTCCGGCTCCCAGGCTTTCGGCGAGCAAGGTGCCCCCATGGTCTTCGACGATAGAGCGGGCGATGGTGAGGCCGATTCCGCTGCCGCCGGCGTCTCTGGTGCGTGAGGAGTCGGTGCGGTAGAAGCGGTCGAAGATGTGTGGAAGGTGTTGAGGGGGAATGCCGTCACCGCAGTCGACGACGCTGATGCGCACCGCGTGTGCCGGGGCGGTGTCGGCTTTCACTACGACTCGCTGGCCCGGGGAGCTGTGTCGCAGCGCGTTGGTGAGCAGATTGAGCAGTACTTGGCTCATTCGTTCGGCGTCGACATGGATGTGTACGCGCGCGGCGGTGGTGACGATGCCTAGCGTGACTTTGGCGTCGGTGAACAGGTCGGCGGCTTCTTCGTAGGTCGCGATGAGCAGTTCGTTGACAGTGATCGTCGCCGGGTGGAGGGGCATCTGATGCTCGTCGGCGCTGGATACGGTCGCGATGTCCTCGGCGAGACGCTGCAGGCGGGTGGTGGCGGTGCGCACGACGTCAAAGGTCTGTGAGTCGGGAGCCCGGATTCCGTCTTCGATGGCGTCGGTGATCGCGCCGATGGTGGTCAGTGGGGTGCGCAGTTCGTGGGCAAGGTCTGACAGCATCCGCTTACGGATGTCGTCTTGTGAATCCAGCCGTTGTGCAAGTTGGTTGATAGCTCGGCTGAGCTGGGTGAACTCGGTGCCGAGCTGGCGATCGGGTACGCGCGTGCGGTAGTTGCCGGCGATCCTGATCGCCTCGGCGGCAACGGGATTCGCCGGGGCGCTGTTCAACCCCGCCGTACGGGCCTACCTGGCCGCCGACGCCGGTGAGCGCCGCATCGAAGCATTCGCCGTGTTCAACGTGTTCTACCAGGCCGGGATCCTGCTCGGGCCGCTGGTCGGACTAGCCCTGACCGCCCTGGACTTCCGGCTCACCTCTCTCTGTGCGGCAGCAGTTTTCGCGGTCCTGACCCTCGTGCAGATCAAAGCGCTACCCGCAACAACACCGGCGCCGAGCAGCACCTCAATCATTCAGGACTGGCGCAGCGTCGTCCGTAACCGGCGATTCCTGCTGTTCGCTGCGGCGATGGCCAGCTCTTACGTGCTGTCCTTCCAGGTCTACCTCGCCCTGCCCCTACATGCCGACCGCATAGCAGACAACCCCACCCTCGCCACCAGTGTTGTCACCGCAATGTTCGTGGTGACCGGTCTGGTGGCCATCGCCGGCCAGCTACGCATCACCACATGGTTCGGCAACCGCTGGGGCAGCACCGGCAGCCTGAGCGTGGGAATGACGCTGATGGCTGCAGCTTTCCTGCCCCTAGTCGCCAGCACCGCAACGCATCAGCGCAACATCGCCCTCAACATCGCCGCCCTGCTACTCACCGCAGCTCTGCTCGCCGCCGCCACCGCAGCAGTGTTCCCATTCGAAATGGACACGGTGGTGGGACTGGCCCGCGGCACGCTTGTCGCCACCCACTACGGGCTCTACAACACCATCGTCGGGATCGGGATTCTGCTCGGCAACGCCGCGACCGGGTGGCTGTTCAGCGCGGCCACCACCCGCGACATGCCCGAACTGGTGTGGATCGCTCTAGTCCTCACCGGCATGGCGGCGGCGTCTGCCCTGTTGCTGTTGCACCGCCGCGGATGGCTCAGTGTCGCCGCCCCCACCGAAGCTCAGCCCACCACAACCCATTGATTACCCTAGGGGGGTAAGGTATAACGGTGGTGTGGCGAGACGCCACAGCGACAGACCCCCTGAGGGTCGTTGGCACCACTGCTGTACCGAAAGGGCACATCTCATGAGCACATCGACAGTGATCGTCTCCGGAATGACGTGTGGGCACTGCGCGGCGTCGGTGCGTGAAGAAGTCGGCGCACTGGCCGGCGTAACTGACGTCGACGTCGACGTGGCCAGCGGGCGAGTCACCATCTCTAGCTCGGCCCCGATCGAGGCCGACGCGATCCGCGGCGCGATCGAAGAGGCCGGCTACCACCTGGCGCAGTAGCCGACGAGGGGCTGAAGTGTCTGCCCCACTGGCGACTTCAGCCTCTCCCGGGCGGCGTGGGTGTCGCCACCACCGATGACAGGAATCCAGCGATGAATGTTCCAACCAAGCTCGGCGTCTTCGCCGCGGCCCTGCTGATAGTTTTCGCTGCGGCGTACGCCATCGCCGCTGGTGTCGCTCCCGACAGGGCGTCGACCTCCCCGGCTGAGTCCGCCCATGCCGATCACAATGCTGCACCACAGTCGCGAACATCCGCCTCGTCTCCGGGGGCCGATCAGGTTCGCGGAGTTTCGATGGCAGCAGCCGGCTTCATCCTGGGGAATGTGGTGGCACCCCATGCGTCCGGGGTGCAGGCTCCATTGAGCTTTGAGATCCTCGATGCCGCCGGGACCGCGGTCACCGACTTCGCCACCGAGCACGACAAGCAGCTGCACCTGATCGTCGTCCGCGCGGATGGCACCCACTTCCGACACGTGCACCCCACCCTCTCGCCCGAAGGGCGCTGGACGCTGCCCTGGCAGTGGGCGACGGGAGGCAGCTACCGGATCTACGCCGACTTCGTGCCCGCCGCCACCGGCCAACCCCTCACCCTCACCAGCACCGTCGAAGTCAGCGGTGACTACCAGCCGGCCCCACCCACCGCCGAATCACGACAGTCATCCGTCGACGGGTTCGACATCGAGCTGGCCGGTCATCTGCGCGCGGGCGCCGAGTCCGAACTGACCGTCACCGTGCGCCGAGCAGGACAACCGGTTACCACCCTGCAGCCGTATCTGGGCGCTTTCGGTCACTTGGTGGCCCTGCGTCAAGGCGACCTGGCCTACCTGCATGTTCACCCTGAGGGCGTGGCACCGACCGCCGGTCAACTAGCGGGACCACAGGTCCGCTTCGCCACCACCGCCCCCACCCCGGGCCGCTATCTGCTCTACCTCGACTTCCAGGTCGACGGCGCTGTGCACACCGCCACCTTCGTTCTCGATGCCCCCACCGGCACCCCTGCCCCGACACCTGACTCCACGGCCCCCTCGGCCGATCCGCACGCCGGACACTAACTCGCTGACCAGCGCCACCCGGGGCATTGCGCCGAGGCATTCACCCACGAGGAACTCCCCCATGACCACCTCAGCTCCGATCCACCCACCTGCGGCCACCGCCGAGCAGACAGGCGCCGTCGATGTCGAACTCGCCGTGTCGGGCATGACGTGTGCATCGTGCGCGGCACGCATCGAACGCACACTGAACAAACTCGACGGAGTGAGCGCCTCGGTGAACTACGCCACCGAAAAAGCTCACGTCAGCGCACCCGCCGGTGTCGACCCACACCTGCTGATCGAGACCATCGAACAGGCCGGATACCACGCTGCGCTGCCCGCCACTCCCACCAAAGGTGCCGCCCCCGACGATGACCCTTCGGACGACGACGGGGAGCTCGTGGCCTTGCGTCACCGACTGATCGGTGCGGTGGTTCTCTCGGTACCGGTGATCGCGCTGGCAATGGTCCCGGCGTTGCAGTTCACCTACTGGCAGTGGGCGTCGTTGACGTTGGCCGCGCCAGTGATCGTGTGGGCGGCATGGCCGTTTCATCGCGCCGCGTTGCTCAACCTGCGCCACGGTGCGGCCACCATGGACACCCTCATCTCGGTCGGCACCACCGCGGCGCTGTTGTGGTCGTTGTATGCGTTGTTCTTCGGCACCGCCGGACAACCAGGCATGACCCACGGATTCACCCTGACGGTCAGCGCTTCTGACGGTGCAGGCAACATCTACCTTGAGGTAGCCGCGGGGGTCACGATGTTCGTCCTGGCCGGCCGATACTTCGAGAAGCGGTCCAAACGGCGCGCCGGTGCGGCGTTGCGGGCCTTGTTGGAGCTGGGCGCCAAAGACGTCACAGTGATCAGGGACGGCCACCAGCATCGGATCCCGATCGGCGAGCTCGCCATTGACGACGAGTTCAATGTGCGCCCCGGCGAGAAGATCGCCAGCGACGGTGTGGTGGTGTCCGGCACCTCGGCAGTCGATGCCAGCATGGTCACCGGCGAGTCGATGCCAGTCCAGGTCGCCCCCGCCGACACCGTGACCGGCGGAACGGTCAACGCCGGCGGGCACCTGCGGGTGCGGGCGACCCGCGTGGGAGCGGACACCCAACTCGCGCAAATGGCCGCGATGGTCGAACGCGCCCAGACCGGCAAAGCCCACGCCCAGCGACTGGCCGACCGGATCTCAAGTGTCTTCGTGCCGGTGGTCATCGCCGTCGCCATCGCTGTCCTCGGCGCGTGGATCGGCGCCGGCTATCCCCTGCAAGCGGCGTTCACCGCCGCGGTCGCTGTGCTGATCATCGCCTGCCCCTGCGCTCTGGGACTGGCCACCCCGACCGCACTTCTGGTCGGTACCGGCCGCGGAGCCCAACTCGGCATCGTGATCAAAGGCCCCGAAGTCCTGGAATCCACCCGAACCGTCGACACCGTTGTCCTCGACAAAACCGGCACGGTCACCACGGGACAGATGACACTCGTCCAGGTCACCACTGCTCCCTCCACCACTCGCGAAGACGTGCTCGCCCTCGCGGGGGCGGTGGAGAATGCCTCCGAGCACCCCGTCGCGGCCGCCCTCGCTGCTGGTGCAGCCGCCGAAGTCGGGCCGCTCGACGAGGTCGACGACTTCCGCAACTTCGAAGGTCGAGGCGTGCGCGGTCTGGTCCAGGGACGTGTGGTCACCGTCGGGCGTCCGACGCTGCTGGCCGAACACGGCATCGCCGTGGATGACCCTCACCTCAACGAGGCGCAGACCGCCGCCGAAGAAGCCGGACAGACCGCCGTACTCGTCGCCTGGGACGGCCGCGCCCATGCGGTCCTGGCGGTCGCCGATGCGATCAAACCCACCAGCGCACACGCCATCGCCCGGCTCGCCGCACTGGGTATGACGCCCATCCTGTTGACCGGCGACAACCAGACCGTCGCCGATGCCGTGGCCGCTGAGGTCGGTATCGACACCGTCATCGCTAACGTCTTGCCGGCCGACAAAGCCGCCGTCATCACCGACCTGCAATCCGACGGCAAGGTTGTGGCCATGATCGGCGACGGCGTCAACGACGCCGCTGCCCTGGCCCACGCCGATCTCGGGCTGGCGATGGGCACCGGCACCGACGCCGCCATGCATGCCGCTGACATCACCCTGGTCCGCGGCGACCTCAACGCTGCCGCCGACGCGATCGCCTTGGCACGCACCACTCTGAAAACGATCAAAATGAACCTGTTCTGGGCATTCGCCTACAACGTCGCCGCGATACCGCTGGCCGCGCTGGGACTGCTCAACCCCATGCTGGCTGGGGCCGCCATGGCGTTGTCCAGCGTGTTCGTCGTCAGCAACAGCCTGCGGCTGCGCGCCTTCACCAGCCCGCCCCACTCATCGTCCACAGTTCCACCCACCAACCCCTCGACGTATACCCCCCAGGGGTATAAGGTAGCGGCATGAACGAGCACTCTTCCCCTGAGCACGTCGGTCACGACGCCGCCGATGAACGCCACCACGGCCAACTCGCCGCAGCGTCACACAACCACCACGATCACCATGCTGAGCGCGCCCGCGCAGACCATGATCACGCTGGGCATGGGGGGCATGGTGATCACGTCGGGCAGTTCCGGCGGCTGTTCTGGATCATGCTGGCCCTGGCTGTGCCGGTCGTGGCCTTTTCGCCCATGTTCGCGATGCTCATCGGCTATGACCTACCCGATGGTGAAGTGTTGAAGTGGGTCTCACCGGTGCTGGGTACGGTGATGTACTGCTGGGGTGGGCGGCCGTTCCTGGTAGGCGCCTATTCAGAACTGCGGTCGCGTGCACCGGGAATGATGCTGTTGATCGCCTTGGCGATCACGGTGGCCTTCGTGGCGTCCTGGGGTGCGAGCATCGGTGTGTTGCATCACGAACTGGACTTCTGGTGGGAACTGGCGCTGCTCATCGTGATCATGCTGTTGGGGCATTGGATCGAGATGCGGTCGCTGGCCCAGACGACCTCGGCCCTGGACTCGCTGGCCGCGCTGTTGCCCGATGAGGCCGAACGCGTCGATGGCGACCAGATCACCACGGTTGCTCCCAGTGAGCTGCAGGTCGGAGATGTGGTGATCGTGCGCCCGGGGGCCAGCGTGCCGGCCGACGGTCGCGTCGTAGACGGCTCGGCCGAGCTCGATGAATCCATGGTCACCGGAGAATCGCGCACGGTGCGCCGCGGCATCGGCGATCAGGTGGTGGCCGGCACGGTGGCCACCGACTCGGGGCTGCGGGTCCAGATCACCGCCACCGGCGATGACACGGCGCTGGCCGGGATTCAGCGCCTGGTGGCAGACGCGCAGAACTCCACCTCCCGCGCCCAGCGGCTGGCCGATTCCGCTGCAGCGCTGCTGTTCTGGTTCGCGCTCGGCTCAGCGATCATCACCGCCATCGTGTGGACGGTCATCGGCCAACCCGACCAGGCGGTGATTCGAACCATCACCGTGCTGGTCATCGCCTGCCCGCACGCACTCGGCTTGGCTATCCCCCTGGTGGTGGCCATTGCCACCGAACGCGCCGCCCGCGGCGGCGTGCTGGTTAAAGACCGGTTGGCACTTGAGGCCATGCGCACTGTGGATGCGGTGCTGTTCGACAAGACCGGAACCCTGACCAAGGGTGAGCCCACGGTCATCGAGATCGCGGCCGCCGACGGCGTCGATGAGGACACCGTGCTCGCCCTGGCCGCCAGCGCCGAAGCCGACAGTGAGCACCCGTTGGCGCGAGCGATTGTCGCAGCTGCCGGAGACCGCGCGCGGCCGGTGCCGGCGGCCACCGACTTCACCTCGTCACCGGCGGTCGGTGTGACCGCTCGCGTCGAGGGCGCCACAGTGCGGGTGGGCGGGCCCCGCATGCTCGAGGAACAGGGCCATCAGGAACTGGCCATCGCTGATCGCTGGCGCGCCGACGGCGCAATCATCCTGCATGTCACCCGCGACACTGAGCTGATTGGAGCTCTCAAACTTGCTGATGAGGTGCGCGGGGAATCCCGCCAAGCCGTCGAGGTGCTGCACGCCCGCGGGGTCGAGGTTGTGATGATTACCGGCGACGCCGAAGCAGTGGCGCACACCGTCGCTCACGACCTCGGTATCGATCGGGTGTTCGCCGGTGTACGGCCGGAAGACAAAGCCAGCAAGGTGGCCGAACTGCAGCACGAAGGCCGCAAGGTGGCGATGGTGGGCGACGGCGTCAACGACGCCCCCGCCCTGGCCCAGGCCGATGTGGGCATCGCGATCGGGGCCGGCACCGACGTCGCGATCGCCTCGGCCGGGGTCATCCTCGCCAGCGACGACCCCCGCTCGGTGCTGTCGGTCATCGAGCTGTCGGACGCCAGCTACCGAAAAATGAAGCAGAACCTGTGGTGGGCAGCGGGATACAACCTGATCTCTGTACCGCTGGCCGCCGGAATTCTCGCGCCCATCGGGTTCGTCCTGCCGATGTCGGTCGGAGCGATTCTGATGTCAGCCTCGACGGTCGTGGTCGCACTCAACGCGCAACTGTTACGCCGACTCGACCTGCAGCCAGGCGCGAGTACAGTGCGTGGACTGCAGCACAACCGGCCGAGATCCATTGAGAAGGTGAGTCCATGACCGCTGCGTCCGCACCGGGACAATCCTCCACCCCGGAAGAATCCTCTGCCTCGGAACACTCTTCCCACGGTTACATCAGCGATAAGGGCAAATACCTGGCCCGTCTCAAGCGCATCGAGGGGCAATCCCGAGGTATCTATCGGATGGTCGATGAGGAGCAGTACTGCATCGACATCCTGACCCAGATTTCGGCGCTGACCAAGGCGCTGGAGGGGGTCGCGCTGGGTTTGCTCGACGACCATCTCACCCACTGTGTGCTCGATGCCGCCCACGCCGGCGGGGACGAGGCGCAGGAGAAGATCGCTGAAGCCTCGGCGGCCATCGCTCGCCTCGTTCGTTCCTGAGCCACCCACCACGCCGGGTTCGTCACAGGCGTGGTTCGCCGACCCACTGCGGCACCACCGGCCCCGGCGCGCGGGCGTCTGCATCAGCGGCCATCGCCAGAACCACCCCGCGATCGGCCAGCCACTGTGCCGGATCGACGTTGACTCCCGTCGGGTCGAGAACCTCGAAATGCAGATGCGGGCCGGTCGAGACCCCACGGTTGCCCACTGTGGCGATCGATTGGCCCATCCGTACTCGCGCGCCCTGCTCGAGCAGATTCTCGTCGTTGTGGCCGTAGGTGGTGATCGTGCCGTCATCGTGCCGGATCCGCATCCACAACCCGAACCCCTCGGCAGGTCCGGAGGTGATGACCTCCCCGTCAGCTACCGCGACAATGGGCGCGCCCAGATCATTGCCGATATCAATGCCCTGATGGCCCCGTCCGTCACCGAAGGTGGACGTGATCTCGCCCGCAGTCGGCGCCACCGCACCGCCACTACCGGGCAGCAGCGGTGTCGGCGTTCCGGGTTCCTGCGGCTGGGGGCCATGCGGCTCGTTCGGATCGTGCGGCACGATTGCGGCGATCAGGGTGGCTACCAGCCGAGCCAGCGGTAACGCGTCGATGATCCGGAACCCGTCTATCGGATCAATGAGCGAAAACGTGCCGAAGCACTGCAGTGCGGCTGCACTGCCCGCATCGCCGACGCTGCCCGACTGGGCCTGAGCGCCCAGGCAGGACGCCGTCTGCGTGATCGGCTTCCCCAAATTCGCCGCCGCGGCACCACCCAAAGCGGCCTTCACCGAGTCCTGCACGATCGCGATCAGCTCCCCGGCCACATGTCCATCGGTCGAGGCCGCCGCCGGTGCGGTGGCAATCACAGGCGCAACGCCCACGCACACCGCCGCTGCCACCCCCAGCGCTTTGGGGCCCCACTGCTGCCCCGCCTTGACCCGTAGCGATGTCAACACCATCTGCATGCGGTCGGACCTTTCCCGCGGACGTCGTAGACCCACGCACGAGTGCCATGCGTGTACCCGCGAGATCACACCACAAGTCACTTGTGCCCCACCAGTCACACGCGGCTCCACTACGAAGCGAACTAATCAGGCATTAGCGGCTTTGTTTGCGCAGTTCACCGCCCGTTTTGTGGGTGCCGGGCAGGCGACTAACTACTATCGGTGTTAGTAGAATTGTTATCGAAGCGCTGCCGGGCGGTAGCGAAGTATCACTCTTGAGGAGGAGATCGATGAGAGTCACACGAACCGGTGTCGTCGTTGCTGCCGCGGCGGCTGTTCTGACAGTGGTGGCCGCGTGTTCGGACACCTCGACTGAGGATCATTCCTCGATGTCGGGGATGGGTACCAGCACGGTCAGTACCGAATCGTCAGCGGCGGCCTCTGCCGAACACAACAGCGCGGACATCTCGTTCGCCCAGCAGATGATCCCGCACCACACCCAGGCGATCATGATGAGCGACATCCTGTTGGAGAAGGACAACATCAACCCCCAGGTCGTCAGTCTGGCCCAGCAGATCAAAGACGCTCAGCAGCCCGAGATCGAGCAGATGCAGTCGTGGCTGAAGCAATGGGGAGCCCCACTCGAGGGCCAGGGACACAACATGGACATGGGTACGTCGATGGCGCCGGGTTCCTCCCCGATGCCGTCGATGATGGGCATGATGTCGCCAGAACAGATGCAGCAGCTACGCGACGCGCAAGGAGCCGAGGCGTCGCGCCTGTTCCTGACGCAGATGATCGAACACCATCGCGGCGCCATCGCCATGGCCAAGACCGAGATTCAAGACGGCCAATCGCCCGAGGCGATCGCTCTGGCACGTCAGATCGTCACTGATCAGGAGAGCGAAATCGCGAGGATGCAGCAGCTTCTCAACAACCCCTAGCGGTCGGACCTGCCCGGGTCGGTCTCGGCTACACACACATCGCGATCACCATCGCCGAGACGACACCGGACACCGCCAGCGTGGTCGGCACCGCCACCACACCAGCCACCGCCGCGGCAGCACCCACATGATGACGTCGCGACCGGCACCGGTGACCGGAGTCCAAGCGGCTCAACCGAGGCCCCACCGACGACGAATCGCTGATCGACAACACACCCACCGGGCCCGCTACAGGTCCCGAACGGGCCAACGTTCCCAACGCCGAGCAGACCGCCCACGCACCCACCAGCTGGGCCGCGCGGGCATCGGCGGCTTGCTCGACCAAGCCGGCGACCTCACGGCCCGCGCGGCTGAACAACGGAATCAGCGGGAACGCACGCCCGAGAGCGCGGGCCGCCAACACCACGGTGTGATGACGTTGCCGCCGGTGTGCGCGCTCATGAGCAACGACGGCATCGAGTTCCTCACCGGACAACGCCGCCTGCAACCCGGTCGTGGCGGCAATGCCGGCATCCTTGCCCGGCAGACAAAACGCCATCGGCCGCCCGTCGGCGAGCCACCACACATCGGGATAACGCTCACTGCGGGCGCCCACCAACCGCAACGACTGAAGATACTCCTCACGAGCACCACGCATCCGCACCGCCGATCGCACCGCGATCGTCACCGCTCGGACAATCGCTGCCACGGTCACCACCGCCAGCACGCCACCAGAGATCGCTTCCACCCGCGGGGATGCGCCGTGTGACAACACCCGCAGACACGACACCACCTCAGACAACGAATGGATGCCGAAATGACCGGGAACCGCCAGCGTCACAACAGCTCCCACCCACAACAACGCAAACACGACCTGCGCGGCCGGCCAGGCCACCAACACCCAACGAGCATCGATACGGCCCTGCACCCGGACCATCCATCGAGGCCACAGCCAGCCCAGCACACCTGCGGCAACAACTAACACCACCGCTGCACTCATGGATGCTCACCCATCGTTCGCCTCGATCCTCGACGCCCGCCGTCGTGCTCGCTGAGACCCACGCTCAATACACCTTCCCGGCGGTCCGCCACCTGCACCACCAGCCAGTATGCCCCAGGGGCTCGTCCGTGACGCCGCAACTCCAGCACCCACCGCGCCGCCAATTACTAGGCTCTATAGTAGTTAGATGACGCGGGTTGACCCAGCCTGCGCGTACTAGTTCGAGGGATGCGCTGTGACCGAGAACCCGAGGGGGACGCACTCGCCCCCGGACGACCACCGTCGTCAGTATCTGCATGCCATGCGCGACGTCTACCGGGCACCCACGCCATACTCGGCCCACCAGTTCTTCCACCGCGCCCATCACCTCAGCGTCACCTCGAACCGACGCCGCCACCTCGCCGCACACATCGGTCTCGTCCGCCACCTCGCTGCGATCGGCGACCTCGCCGGGGCGCGTCACCACCTCGGTACCGTCCTTGCCTCCCTCGTCCTCCAAAGACATTGCGGCCAACAACCTTCGCAGGCTTCCATCCCCATCCAGAAGTCGTGACCACGACCACGACGCCCCAGAGGGCCAGGGTGGCTCTCTACCGACCCTCTATCCCGGTCTCGCCGCCACACCGAGCACACCATCCAGCGCCGCCACCACCGAACACGGCCCTATCCACACGAAAGTCCTAGCCGCTTGCCTGCCTCGAGCCTGTCCATCCGCACTGTTGCGGTCGTAGTCATCGCCACGCTGACTGTGCTGACCGGTTGTGCCACCCAGGAACAACCCACATCTCTACCACCGCCGGCAATCTCAGCAGAGACAGCCACAACACTGACCCCAGAACTCGACCACCTCCACGCCCTGCACATCCGCGCCGACGGCACCATCCTGGCCGGAACTCACACCGGCGTAGTCGCTCTCACCGCTGACGGAACCACCAGCCGGGTCGGCGCCTCCGACAACGACTTCATGGGACTGACCGGGGTACCCGGCTCTGACCGGCTCTTCGCCTCCGGCCATCCAGGTCCAACGAGCTCGGCACCCAACCCGCTGGGACTCGTCGCCAGCGAAGATGGCTGGCAGACATGGACACCGAGATCGGTGGCCGGCCAAATCGACTTCCACGCGCTCGCCACCAACGGACAACTACTCGTAGGCTTCGACGGAATCAACCGCCTGCTCGTATCGACCGACGACGGGACAAGCTGGACCACCGGCGCGTCCCTGGCCGCAGCAGCACTCACGATCACCGACCACGGCGTCTGGGCGACCACCCCTGCAGGGCTGCAACACAGCACCGACGACGCCCAGACCTTCACAATCGTCCCCGATGCGCCAGCCCTAGCCCTCCTGGCGGCCGCACCCGATGGCACGCTCTGGGGCATTGACACCGCCAACACCGTCTGGCGCAGCCCAGACGGCACACACTGGGAACAACGCAGCACCATCAGCAGTGTCACCGCGCTGGTCGCCAGAGACGCCGAAACTGCATACGCCGCAAATGGGCAATCGCTATACACGCTCAGCTAACGGACTCGTGGGGAGCAACGAAGGAAGGAGGCGACTGAGATCCGGAAGAGCGTTTTAGATCTCACCCACTCCTCGCGACAACCGCTAGGTTGCCCGGGCACCCCCTCTGTCAGATCGCCATGGGCGGGGACGGCCATCGAAGGCCCCGCCATTCGGCTGTCCTGGTAGCCGCAGTGATGACGTAACGTAGTTATCGGCGAAAAATGTTGCGTCGCATGTGATTCGTCACCCTGCTGGCGGATATTCTGCGCTGCCGCGACACCACGCCCTCCCGGACCCGCGTCGCTCCCGCACAATCACCTTTACGTTGGAGGACGTCCGGGGCAGTTGCCTCGGGTGCTCGTCCGCGGTTCGGGGCGTGGCTCGACAATCACCTGTTGCCTTGGTGGCTTGGCGTGGGAAGGCCACCCCGGACCGTGACGGGTCGTTTCGGCCGCTGATTGAGATGTGTTCGCGAACTTGTCGCTGTGTAAAGGTGTGCCGGCGAAACCGCCCTGACGAGCCAGACGCTACGGAAGGTGGCAGTATGGACGAAACCGTCTGGGTAGGAATCGATGTCGGTCGGCATGCGCACCACGCCGCCGCGGTCAACGGGGCGGGCACGGTGCTGTGGTCTCGGCGGATTCCCAACGATCAACCGGCGATCGAGGCGCTCGTGGACCGGGTCGCTGGTGTCGAAACCGTGGTGTGGGCGATCGACATGACCGCGCCGGAATCGGCGCTGCTGCGGGGTGTGCTGGCCGTACGGCGCCAGCACATCCGCTATGTGCCCGGTCGCGTCGTGCACAGCATGACCGGCGCCTTCGCTGGCGAAGGTAAGACCGATGCCCGCGACGCGGTGGTGATCGCCCAGACAGCCCGCCTACGTGGCGATCTCGCCACCGTCTCGGTGCCCGACGACGTCGCGATTGAACTCGATCTGCTGACCGGCCACCGCAACGACCTCGTCGCTGAACGCACACGAGGCATCAACCGCCTACGCGGCCTACTGACCCGCATCTTCCCTGCACTGGAACGGTGCTTCGACTACTCAACACTGACCGGCCTGGCTTTCCTCATCCAGTTCACGACACCGTCATCGATCGCTGCGGCCTCCGACGGCGAGATTTTCGATCATCTACGCGGGCACGGCGTCCGCCGACCCACGATCCCGAAGATGATCGACAGAGCTCGTGCCGCCGCGGCCGCGCAGACCGTCACCTTGCCTGGCGAGGCGACCACGGCAATGCTGGTTCAGCAGGCAGCGGCCTCCCTGATGGCGCTCACTCGCCAGATCGCCGTCCTGGATAAGCAGATCACTGAGGTGTTCCGCAGACACCGTCACGCACGGATTCTTGAATCCGTGCCCGGCATCGGCACCCGAAGCGGGGCCGAGCTCGTCGCGATCACCGGCGGTGATCTCACCTCATTCGGCTCGGCCGCCAAACTCGCCGCCTACGCCGGACTTGCACCTGTCCCGCATGATTCAGGCAACCGCCACGGCACCCTGCGCAGACCACAGCGCTACCACCGCAGACTACGCAAGGTGTTCTACATGGCAGCACTCAACAGCTCGCAACGCGACGGGCCATCCCGCGAGTTCTACCAGCGCAAACGACGCGAGAAACGTTCCCACGTCCACGCGCTCATCGCACTCGCCCGACGCCTCGTCGACGTCGTGTGGGCACTTATTCGAGATGGACGGTTGTGGACCTCCCAACCCGTCGCTCCGCCAACGACCTCACCGGTCGCCGCGTAGGTCACTCTTTTCGAGCGCGCCTCACGAAAGCTGTCGGCGGAAGTTGATACAACTTTCGGGTGCAATCGAAACATGAGGTGGCTGCGTCAGAGCGTCGACGCCACTGGCGCGGTGAGCGCAAGGCTGTGTTGGTCCGAGTGCCAGTCGGGCTCGCCGAGCAACTCGCCGCGGAAGCCTCGAGTCGCGGCACGTCTGTCAGTGAGTGCGCTGCCGCGATCCTTGCAGAAGCACTGCGCGAAGGGTCAGTAGCGTGACTCAAGTTGTACAGACCGCCGCCACCGAGGTTAAGGACACCCTCGCGCTGCGGAAGGCCCGTGGTGCGTTCTTCACACCGCCGGCGCTCGCCGACTTCGTCTCTCGTTGGGCAGTCCGTGATCCTCTCGACAGCGTCTTGGAGCCCTCGTGTGGCGAAGCTGCGTTCCTGACATCGGCGGCGGGTCGACTGGACGAGCTCGGGGCGTCACGTACGCACGCCCAGCTCGAGGGGATCGAGATTCACGAGCCAAGCGCTCGGGCTGCGGCCAGTCTGGTGAAAGCGACCGGACGCTCAGCCAGTATCCGGGTAGGCGACTTCTTCGAAGTCCCCAGCGAGCGCAGATTCGATGTTGTTATTGGTAATCCGCCCTACGTTCGGTACCAGGATCATTCTGGCGCAGCTCGCCTCGCGAGCCGGCGTGCGGCTCTTCGTGGTGGTGTTGGTCTGACCGGCCTCGCCTCTATGTGGGCGGCTGCAACAGTGCACGCGGCCGAGTTCCTACGCCCCGGCGGACGTCTCGGCCTCGTTGTGCCTGCCGAACTGCTGTCGGTGAACTACGCCGCAGAGGTCCGCCGATACCTGATGGAGCGGTTTGGGCGGGTGCGTCTCATCATGTTCACAGAACGGGTATTCCCTGGCGTCCAGGAAGAGGTCGTGCTTCTCCTCGCCGAGGACGCCCTCGCAGAGGGCGGCACGGACCATTGCGAACTCCACCAAGTCCGGTCGATCGACGACCTCGACGATGAACTGTCAACCGGTGCGGCACAGCACCGGTGGCGACCCGCACACGCGCGGGCGAAGTGGACGCCTGCACTGTTGCCCGCCACCGCATTCGAGGCGTACTCAAATCTCGCCGACAGCACCGGGTTCGAGGTGCTACACGAGTGGGGAGAGACCACTCTCGGCGCGGTCACCGGTCGCAACCAGTATTTCGCCCTGTCACCTGCGCAAGCACGGCAACTGCGCCTCCGCGACTCAGAGACAGTGCGATTGTCCCCTCCGGGGAGTCGTCACCTACGTGGTCTGTCGCTGTCGACTGAAGCGCTGAACAGGCTGGGTGCCGAAGGAGCGCAGACACTACTCTTCCGCCCCGGGGTCAAGCGTTCCGCGATGTCGCCAGGGGCCCGGCGCTACCTGGACGAGGGTGAACAGTCCGGAGTGCACGAAGCCTACAAGTGCCGCGTCCGCTCGCCGTGGTGGCAGGTGCCGATCAGCGAACCCGCTGACCTCCTGCTCACCTACATGAACGCTGACACGCCGCGCATGACCACCAACTCCAGTAGGGCGGTGCACCTCAACAGCGTTCATGGGATCTACCTGAAACCCGAGCATCGACCTCTTGGGGCCGCGCTACTGCCCATAGCGTCGCTCAACACCGTGACTCTTCTCGGGGCCGAGCTCGTCGGACGTGCCTACGGTGGCGGCATGCTCAAGATCGAGCCGCGAGAGGCCGACCATCTACCGCTCCCCTCGCCCCAGCTAGTAGAGCGGTTGGAGCCGGACCTACGGCATCTGCGAGCTCCGGTCCGCGAAGCGCTCCGCAGCGGCGATCTACTCGGCGCCGTCAGGCTCGTCGACCATGCTGTCCTTCGCGACGGGATGGGCATATCGGACAACCAACACGCTGAACTCGTTGCTGCGCATGCCCGCATGTCTGCACGCCGCCTGGCTCGAGCCGCCAACCCCCGGCGCAGTAGCTGATGGCGCGCACCGACTCGTTCAGCCAGTTCGATCACCTCTTCGGAGACGAACCAACCGACCCCTGGTCGCACCACCGCGGTGAAACTCCTGCCTACACCCCCGACTACCGGCTGCTCGAGCAGCTACTCGGAATACCCGTGGTAGAAGGCGCGGCCTCGGAGAGCGGCAAGTTCGCCAATGGAATCGATGCATGGATCGCCCACGAGTTTCGCCGAGCAGGATTCGAGCGAGATGAAGTGTGGCCCAGGGCATCCAGACCGCGTGTGCTTCCGCGGGACATCAGCGTGCTGCTCGAGAAACTCCCGGCACTACTCAGGGAACAGGTGGCTGAGCGGCTACCGTCGATCGCCGCCGTCGCGCCCGTCGATGCTCGTGTACTTGGTCAGGCCTACCCCAAACAGGTCGATGTTGTGATCGCGCGATGGGACCGGGGACCAGAACTGCTCGTCTCAACCAAAGCGCAACTCTCGAGCTTCGGTAAGAACCTGCCCAACCGTTTTGAGGAATCCTACGGCGACGCCAGCAATCTCCGCGGACGCTATCCCCTCGCCTCCGTCGGC
The DNA here is from genome assembly GCF_001665925.1 of Gordonia sp. 852002-50816_SCH5313054-c. Taxonomy (NCBI): domain Bacteria; kingdom Bacillati; phylum Actinomycetota; class Actinomycetes; order Mycobacteriales; family Gordoniaceae; genus Gordonia; species Gordonia sp. 852002-50816_SCH5313054-c. Next base: position 8,869 of record NZ_LZTE01000038.1, on the reverse strand, counting down.
TACTTCTTCGTTCAGCGAGCAACGATCATCCGTGATGAACCAGACGCGTTCGAGCGCACCATCGACATGGTCCGAAAGCTCCGACACCGAGGAGATATTAACGGCTACACCGCAACTGCCCTGTTGCTGGTCGACTGGGATGGGTCGACTACCGACCCTCGCGTCACCGCATATCCAGAATTGGTACCCAATGACATCAGCCCAGCGAGCTTCTTCACCGAGATGATCGACCACCTGCTGTCTGTCACGCCCATCTCGTACCACGTGCGAGTCCGGGAACGCCGAGAGCGCCGCGACCTTCCCCTGCCTAATAGTTCGGACAGCGACTGATTAGTGGGGGACGTCGAGAGGAAGCAGGTAAAAGACCGTGCGGTGATCTACACGGCCGCAGTCAGCGTGCTCGCAGCCCTCACCGCGCTCACAGCTTTCTGCATCAGTGTCACGTCTGACACTGCTCAGAACGCGGCGCGTGCCGCTGCTCTTCTTCTTGGTGTTCTGACCGCATTCGTTGGATTTCTCAAGTTCCGTAACGAGCGCGCGTTCAAAAACCAGCAGGAGCAGGAGAAGGCGTCTCTCACCGAGACTCTGAAGGCCGAGGCGCGCCGCACGATGCTGATAGTCAACGGCGCCATGCTAGGGACTGCTGTGCAGCTACGCGAGCTGGCAGTAGCCGATCAACCCACGAAAGACGAGCTGATCAGCGGACTTCGTGCCTCGATCGTCTGCAAGGTGTGCGATTTGGTTCAGAGCGAAGCGCCACGGGCCGGCTACTTTCGAGTGGTCGACCTGACAGCGGCTAACAGGGTCATGCGCACCGGAACCTATACCCACTCGCGCAAGCGAGAAGACTCCTTCACTACCGAGTTCGTCGAAGGGGTCGGCCATCCTGACCAGGCGGTATGGGAACTCATCGACACCGGCGAGGTCTTCATGAGCAACGACACTAGGTCCAGCGTCCCCGATACATGGGACACCAACGCCAACAGGCAGTACCGGTCGTTCGTCTCAGTTGCGGTACGTGCGGACGGCCTAGCTTTCGGCATGCTGACTGCGAACACCATGGAGACCGACGGGTTCACCGACTCTGATATCGGCATGATGCAAGTACTTGCGCAGCTACTAGCTACGGCTGAGGCCACCGCACTGTCGACCGGCAAGATCAACAAGATTCGCAATCAGCTGGATTCGCGGTGACTGTCAGTGGCCATCGCTAGTGTTCGAGGGAGTAGGCATGAAAGGTGGTGTGACCCAGGTGGAGAATCTCGAACCGGCACCGTTGTTTGATGACCCCGACATGAGACGGGCATGGGCAAAAGCTATCGCTGCCGAACGAGAGGCAGAACGGCACCCTGAGCGCACAGCTGAGCAACGCCGGCGACTGATCCGCTGGGCAGCTCGACGCACAACTAGCGCTTGAGCTAGACCACGCCGTAGTGCTTCGCGAGATGCCTCGCAAGGTTCGCGCTCGCACCTAGGCCCAGGGCATACGTCATTACAAACTGCTCATCCAACCCTGCGGTCTTCAGCTTCCGGAGAGTAGGATGAATCCGTTCCCGACCCCACCCACGCTTTGCGCCTTCGAATATCTCCGTATCCCACATCAGCAGATACTCGAAATCGCTAACTACCTCACTATCTAGCGCCGGGACGACCGAGTCAGCCGCAGCGTCATAGGCTCCCACTGCCGACGCCCAACCGGCGAACGACTCCGACCACTCAAGGCAAACCAGGACCTGGTCGCTGGGCGTGGCGGCGACAGCGTGCGCCATGTGCTCGATCGAAGGCCAGATCGCAAATACCGGGCCCCCACGGCTATGTGGGCGATTACGGAGAATGCCCACATCGCCCTGCCGCACACAACGTCTCACGAACGGATGGTTGTCGGTCGGGGTGTCACGCCGGGGCAGGATCGTCAAACGCTGGCCTGTGTTTGTGCAGTTTTCCTTGATCCAAGCGGTTAATCGATCGATAGCAGGACCGTCGTGCATAGCCTCTGCCGACAAGATCGCGCCGCGATGACTGACATGTGCGTGCATGTCCGCAGGATAACTAGGCCCACCGACACTCAGGCTTGCGTTCTCGCATTGAGATCCCGACTGCGGGGTCACGTCGACATCGGTCACTGACCGGCAACCACGCACCGTCCAGCAGTTGATGAGGTGTCCGGACTCCGCTGCGCTCCACCCGGCCATGGGCGCGGATACCCGCACCCAACGAGCGGCTACGCCGCACCCATTTCCGCTCCGCGGATTGCTTTGGACCTTCCATCATCGAACCTCCCTCGTCGCACGCAAGGGCCGCAAAAAACTAGTTCGCCCCAAGGGGTTACAGGCCTCCGGCCCGAACAACTTTTCCGCTGTGAACACCCTTGCCCACTCCCACGGTCGGCTACGAGACGGCAGGTACCAAAGCAATCCACCAGACCCAACGCCCCCAGGAGACCACCCGTGAGCACCACCACCGACACCCCCAAAGGCTTGCGCCTGAGCGTCTATCGCAACGCCGCCGGCACCGACTGCACCCTGGGCGGCATCACCGCTACCCACACCGACGTGACCCTCGTCGGCTACATCACCGACGGCGACGAGAGCACCACCCGCGAATCACTGCGTGAGGACGTACTACCGCAGCGCGCCGCGACCATGCTGCCGCGAGAGTGCCGAGTGTTCACACCCACCGACGACGCCCCCGCCGTTCTCGTGCGTTACTCCGCATCGCTCTACCCGAACGGCGTCGGCCGTGCAATTCACCTCATTCCTGCCGACCTCCCAGCCGGACGACACGCCATGTTCGGCGGCAACTACAGCGGCGTCGGAGACACCCGATTTGGTCAACTCACCGAGCAACTGACCGGGTATCGCCACTACATCGTTCCCGTTCACGACCGCATCGAATCCTGACCGGCCACCAGCCCACCACACACGAGAGGACAAACCCCATGCAGATCACCCGCCGCGAGTACGACCGCAAACGAGCACACAACTACGCAGGCCCCCGCGCCGAGCTCGCTGACCCCGGCGCCGCATGGATGCACGGTCACACCCACTGGATGCTGCACAACGACAACGGCGCAACCACTCTGACCGCCGTCACCATCGTCGACACCGACGCCTACCGGCACGGCTACGCCACCGGACGCGCAGCCGCCGACCACCGCGACCCCCACACCATCACCGCCGGTGCAGTCAGCATCCCCAGCCGCTACACCGGCCAACCCGCCGAAACAGCAGACGGATTCAGCCGCGACGCCAACGACTACGCCCACGGCTACCACGACGCCATCCTCGACGCCCGCGCCCAGACCAGCCGCGACCGCTGACCACTCACGAAAAGGACACTGAGCCAATGACTTTCATCTACCTAGACACCGAGAACGCCGCCGCGACCTACTACCCCACCCCCGCAGCAGCCGACAAACACCTCAGCACCGACGACCCCCACACCACCCCGGTTCTCGTCCTCGACAACCGCCACGACCGCGACGGCCTGGCCATCACCGGCACCCCCGCACAGATCCGCGCGTTCGTCCGCCAAATCACCCAAGCACTCGACGACTACACCCCCACCGCAGCCGACGTCGAGACCACCACCGACAGCGGATGGATACACACCGTCAGCGGCGAGACCTGCGCCGACCCGTTCATGTGCCACCACGGCCACACCAGCGCACGCTAAGCGCGCCCCATGACTGACGTCACCCTGCGCCGACTCCGCGCAGCGATCGACGCCACCGACGACTAACCCCAGCACCGAAAGGACACCCCGACATGGCTGACCTCACCATCACCCACACCCACACTGACGGAACCCTCATCGACGGCACCAGCAAAGGCGACGGCACCAACGCGATCCTGAAAAGCGCCGGGTGGCGGTGGTTTCGCAACCTCGGCACGTGGGGAATCCCCCACAGCCGCGACCGCCAGCCGAAGACCCACATCATCGACCGCGCCCGCACCGCCCTCGAACAAGCAGGCCACACCGTCACCCTCGACATCGACAACACCCACCGCGACACCGCCACCGTCGAAGCCGACCGCGCCCAACGCCAACAAGACCGCGCCGACGCCCTCGACGCCAAGGCAGCACGCCGCCACGACCAGGCCGACGCCGCATGGCAACTCCACCACGACGCCACCGCCGCACTCCCACCGTTCGGCGAACCCGTCAAAATCGGCCACCACAGCGAACGACGCCACCGCAACGCGCTCGACAAAGCATGGAACAGCATCGGCACCGCCGTGCACGCCCAGAACGACGCCGACGAAGCCGACCGCCGCGCCCAGGTAGCCAGCCGCACCACCGAACACCGCTACAACCCGGTTACCGTCGCCAACCGCATCGACAAACTCGAAGCCGAACAACGTGCCGACCAACGCCGACTAGTGTCCTGAGTCATTAATTGTCATTCGGTTGATAGACTGGGGAATGGCAACCCGGGGTCCGCGAGCAGTGGATGTTGTTCTGACTGATGATGAGCGCCGTGAGCTCGAAGGGTGGGCGCGTCGGCGAACGACGGCCTCGGGTTTGGCGATGCGATCACGAATCGTTCTCGCTGCCGCTGATGGCGGGTCGAATACTGAAGTGGCACAACGACTCGGCCTCAACCGAGGTACCGTGCGGCGATGGCGAGGCCGGTTCGTCGAGCACCGCTGCGAGGGGTTGCTCGACGAACCCCGGCCTGGGCGACCTCGAACCGTCGGCGACGAGCAGATCAAAGACCTGATCACCGCAACTCTCGAGACCACTCCGAAGAATGCGACACACTGGTCGACTCGGTCGATGGCTGAGCATCTCGGCATGTCGCAGTCAACTGTTTCGCGTGTGTGGCGGGCGTTCGGATTGGCTCCACACAAACAGGAGTCGTGGAAGCTGTCGAAAGATCCCCTGTTCACCGAGAAAGTCCGCGACGTCGTCGGGCTCTACATGAACCCACCCGAACGTGCCCTGGTGCTTTGCGTTGACGAGAAGACCCAGATCCAAGCTCTCGATCGCACCCAGCCGATCTTTCCCATGCTCCCGGGCACCCCGCAACGGGCCAGCCACGACTACGTGCGCAACGGCACCTCCAGCCTGTACGCGGCGTTGGACATCGCGTCGGGAAAAGTCATCGGTTCGCTTCACTCACGGCATCGCGCAACAGAATTCATCGGATTCCTCCGCAAGATCGACGCCGAAGTACCCGACGAGCTCGACGTCCACCTGGTCATGGACAACGCCTCCACCCACAAGACACCCGCGGTCAAACGATGGCTGACCGCGCACCCACGGATTGTTGTCCACTTCACCCCGACGAGCTCATCCTGGATGAACCTCGTCGAACGCTGGTTCGCCGAACTGACCGCCAAGAAACTCCAACGCTCCACCCACCGCACCGTACGAGCACTCAATGCCGACATCAGAGCATGGATCGAGACCTGGAACGACAACCCCCGCCCCTACGTGTGGGTCAAGACCGCTGACCAGATCCTCGACTCCATCGCCCACTACTGCACACGAATTAATGACTCAGGACACTAGACGGCCACACCCGCACCGTCGCCAACCTCCCCGGAGGTCAGAAACTCACCGAGACCACCACCGCAGCTACCGGCGACTACCGCCAGGCCATCACCGAGCGCATGGCCCAACGCGCCGACGACATCGCCTACTGGCGCGCCGTGCGCGCCGACCAGATCGCCGCCGGCCACACCGGCGACTACAGCCGCGACACCATCGCCAAAGGCGACCAGAGCGAGATCCGCTTCCACGGCTGGGTACCCGTCTTGCGCGCCAACGCCAAAACTGTCAGCGTCGAAACCCCAGCACCCTACGGCGGCCGCCTCATCCGCCGCACGATCCCCTACCAGGAAATCCAAGGCCACCGCCCACCACACACCGACAACAACGACGACACGACAGACGCCCTCTAGCCCAGCCACGCCCGGTCACCCCTCCCAGGTGGCCGGGCCGGGGCTGCTGGCGCGGGCATCGAGCCCGCGCCAGCAGTCACCTGTGGTCACCTCGCCTAGCGCGGACGCCCCTTCCTGACCGCCGGATTATCACAAGCACGAGCCGCGCCCCTGTCAATTACATTCCACCAAATAATTGGCACGCGCTCTATTTCGCTACCGCTCAATACCGCTTATTTCGCGCCAATTACCCGGCTCCATTACATGGACAGAAACACAACTCGCACATGATAGGCAGCCAACAGGAAAAGGCACAATACGGCATCACGAAATGGTCAATACATGTTGTGCCGCAACACAATACGCTCTATAATAGAATGTGTATCGCAGACGTCCGCGCTCCCGGGAAGAAGGTCACCGAAAATGAATGAGAACCCCGACATCACCGTTTACTCCAAGCCCGCATGTGTGCAATGTAATGCGACCTACAAAGCCCTCGACAAGCAAGGATTGACCTACCGCGTGGTCGACGTCACCCAGGACTTCGACGCCCGTGACTACGTCCTCTCACTCGGCTACCTCCAGGCCCCAGTCGTCGTCGCCGGAGACCATCACTGGGGAGGTTTCCGGCTGGACCGCATCAAGGCACTCGCCCACAGTGCGGCAGCGTGAAGAGACACCCCCACCTGAACAGGACGACCATGGCAATCGACTACTCCGCTCGCGCCATTCGGTACTGGGCACAATCCGAGCACGCTCACGCAGCCGGGGATCCCCAACTCACCCAGGAGCTGGCCGACATCGCCGCCCACTGCGACGCGTGGGCACACGAAGACCTCACCGGCGTCCAGGCGCCCTAGCTGCCTGACAATTCCCCTCATGGACCCCACCGACATCGACCCGGACCCCGACAGGAGTGACGACGACATGACCGCCTCACTGAGCGAGCTACCCGTCGAGGAGATCCCGCCGGCCGACGTCGACAACCTCGTCGAGGACGACGCCTACACCTCAGTCGGATCACTCGGAAACGACCCCGAAGCGGAGGTCGCCGTCGCCACCGACCTCGAGCAGGAACTACTGTCCGCGCTGATGTGGGCCCCGCCGGCCATCGCACGCGCCGTCGCCGCCCAGCTCGACACCAAACACTTCTGGGTTCCCCAACATGCACGCATCTTCGCAGCGATCGTCACCGTCGTCGCTACGAACGCCGCACCCTCTCCCGCTCTGGTCAATGCGCAGTTGCTGGCGACCGGTGGACAGGGTGAGTTCAGCACCCGAAGCGCGCAGCAAACCATGCTCACCCTGGTCGCTCCCACGCACCGGCCGGTCGCTGTTGCCGGCCAGGTGCCCTACCTCGCCATCGCCGTCATCGACGGGTGGTACCGCCGCGGCTACACCGCACTGCTCACCGCGATGGACCAGCGCCGCCAAGAAGCACCGATCGAGGAACTGTCCGGGCACTGGGCACAGCTCACCCGATACCAGCAACGCGCCGAATCCGAATGGCTCACCCGCCGCCAAGCCCTCACCGAAGTGGAGTGATGACAATGACCATGACCGACACCGAATATGGCCACGAGACAGACGAATACCGTCAGCGCCTCGCCCACGACCTCCACAAGATCGACGGCCTGCCCCTGGCCGCGATCGCCGACGAATTCAACGTGTCGCTGCCCGAGATCCAGAACTGGATCGCCGCCTACATCGCCCGCAGCAACGCCGCGGTCGCCGCCACGCAACCACCGCTGTTCGAGTGAGAGCACCACCATGACCACACCGTTCGATCCGACCGACACCGAAAGTGGGTGGGAGACCGACGGACTGTGCCGCCAGGTCGACCCGGACCTGTGGTTCCCCGACATCGGTGAACGCGACACCGCCGCCAAACGCATCTGCGCGCACTGCCCCGTCACCGAGAAGTGCTTGGACTGGGCACTGGCCACCGACGAGCGGTTCGGAGTCTGGGGTGGCCTCTCTCCCGCCGAACGACGACGCTTGACCCACCACGACACACAGTGCCGAGCATCATGAGCACACAACCGAAGGACGCCCCGATGATCACGTGCCCGGACTGCGGCTACGTCTACCCCCCGGGCACCATCGCCCTGGGTGGCGAGATCCTGGACCCCGTCGTCGAGTCCGGTGGGCAATCAGGCCACCCGGCCCACTGCGACCGGTCCGAAGCACCACACATCGGCGGGCCCAGTCAGGGCCTCTATCAGCAGCTCCCCGGTACCTGGCCCCGGCAACAACAGCAACGCCGCAGGCCCCGGTAACACCGGTGAGCAGGTAGAATCGACCATGAACCACCACAGGAAGGTGATCGCTGATGGCTACCACCACCACACGCACTGACGAGCAGATGCTCGCCGCCGCCGACGCAGGCCACGAGATGGCCGGCATGGTGGCCACCGACGCCGACCGGGCCGCCGCGCTGCGTGTGCTGCACGGCGAGACCACCCCCGAGCAGGAAGCCGCCGCGGTCCTCGCTGAAATTCGGTCACGCCACTCTTAGTGACCACGTCCTCATCATCCGGCGACGAGGCCGGGCAGGTTCGCGACAACCTGCCCGGCCTCTCGTCTGTCACCGACCTCGAGGAGTTCGAGCGCCGCATGGCCTACGTCCGGGTGGCCGAGCTCGAACAAGATACCGCCATCGCCGCCGGTGACTTCACGTTCGACACCCTGCGCGACATCCACGGATGGATTCTCCACGACGTCTACCCATGGGCCGGGCAGCTGCGCTCCACCGACACCCAGGCGATGGGTATGGCGCACTGTCGGCCGGCGTTCCTGGCCGGCGAGCTGCACCGGGTGTTCGGCGGGATCACCACCGAGCGGCCCTCCCCCGTCGACCGGGAATCAGCGATCGCCACAACCGCCCATCACTGGGGTGAGCTGACTGCTGGTGTTGCGAACATATTCGCAACGGAACTATCTTCCGCCTAACCGGACGGCTCCAACATGACCGGTTCTGT